>DQTK01000084.1 GCA_015662815.1 Aquifex aeolicus
AACAGTACATATTTGATAGTTCAACTACTTGCTAGTATCTTCAAGTTCTTACAAATCGGAAAGCTCAACTGGTACGCTCTAAGTTTAGGTGCAGGTCTTACTGTGATTGTGTTTATACTTTTAGTGATAACAATTAGAGGAGGGTTATAATGGAGACACTCCTTAACGTTGCAATATTTCTTCCTCTGGCAGGAGCTATACTCGTAGCACTGGTAAGAAATGAACTTTTTACAAAGATAGCTTCAATACTTATCGGTGGAGTAGTAGCGGTAATTACTCTTGTATTATTCTTAGCCTTTGATTTTAATAAACCGAATTTTCAATTCGAAACATATATACCCTGGATAAAAACGTTGGGTATCGGATACCATGTTGGTGTTGACGGTATGGCGGTATCCCTAATTCTTATGACAGCATTATTATTCCTTGCTGCTTATATCTGGTCATGGAAAATAGAGGATAGACCTATTTTATACTTTTCTCTATTCCTTGCCCTTGAAACGGCGTGTATAGGGGTGTTTTCAGCACTGGATATATTCCTTTTTTACCTTTTCTGGGAAGCTATGTTGATACCTATGTACTTCATTATAGGTTTCTGGGGACACGAAAGGAAAGTTTACGCTGCGAATAAATTCTTCCTTTATACCTTCTTCGGTTCTCTCTTCTTATTACTCGGTATAGCTTCTATCTTGGTTTACGGATATTTTGAAACAGGCAAAATATCCTTTGACTACTTCTTCCATCTAAATCTGGATTATCCTCTCTGGTTGGAACTTATAGCTTTTCTACTATTTGGAATAGGTTTTGCGGTAAAGATTCCTATGTGGCCTTTCCATACATGGCTTCCCGACGCACACGTTGAGGCTCCCACAGCCGGTTCCGTGATACTGGCAGGTGTTCTGTTGAAGATGGGGACTTATGGTTTTGTAAGATTTTCACTTCCTTTCTTCCCTGAAGCTTCCAAGTATTACATACCTTTAATATTCACCCTTAGCGTAATAGCCGTTATATACGCTGCAATGATGGCTATAGCTCAAACCCACATAAAAAGGTTAATAGCCTATTCCTCCATCTCCCATATGGGACTTGTTACGTTGGGAACCTTTGCTATGAATCACGATGCACTAAACGGTGCGATATACCTCATGATTGCTCACGGACTTTCATCTGCAGCCCTTTTCCTCGGAGCGGGATTCATCTATGACAGAATTCACTCTTATCACATGGATGACCTTGGAGGACTAGCGAAATATATTCCATACTTTACGTTTGCCTTCTTTACAGCGGTTCTCGTGGGAATTGCCTTCCCGGGATTTGCAAGCTTTGTATCGGAATTCTTAATTCTTCTCGGAACCTTTAAAAACTATCCGGTGTGGGCTTTTATAGCGGGAATTGGTATGGTTCTTGGGGCAGCTTACTCACTGTACATGTTCAAGAGAGTTATGCTCGAAGAGGATGCAATTCCGGAGGAAAGGAAACAGAGGTGGCAAAAACTTAGAGATATGGAGCTCCACCACGCTTTACCCTTTGCCTTGATAATAGTTCTCGCTCTTATAATGGGTGTATACCCTTATCCCTTTGTAAAGATAGTTGAACACACTTCAAAACTCGTATTCGGAGGTTAAGCCTTGAATTGGATTGCTATTCTTCCCGAAGCTGTACTTGCTTTGGGTATACTCACCATTTTCATACTTGAGCTTTTCTTGGAAAAAAAGCATTATAAATTCCTAAATATCTTGGCTTTTGTATTTGTGATTTTAGCCGGCTATTCAACACTTTTCGTAGAGTATCCCTCAAAATTATTCTTTGAAGGTTTTTCGGTAGATGCCCTCAATCTTATCGGAAAACTCTTTATCCTTGCTATTACCGGTTTAGTTATCCTTGCATCTTACGACTACTTTACGAAGAAGGATTCAAAATTCGGAGAATTACCTTACCTTTACCTTATAGCTTCGCTCGGTTTGATGGTAATGCTCTCATCGGAAAATCTGGCAATAATTTTTACGGGGCTTGAACTTGCCTCCATTACCATGTATATCCTCGTAGGATTATTCCGGAAGGATTACCCATCAAAGGAAGGAGCTTTTAAGTACCTGGTTATAGGAACAACGGGAACATCAATGTATGCTCTTGGTTCGGCGTTGGTCTACGCTTCTACGGGGACATTGGTACTAAGTTCCATAAAAGAGGAAAATAGTTTATTTGCCCTCGGAGTACTTCTTATAATTTCTGCACTGGCATTAAAGGTTTCTGCGGTTCCTTTCCATTTTTGGACTCCTGATGCTTATGAGGGAGCCCCAACACCTACAACCGCATTTCTATCAACAGTTCCCAAAATTGCTATGTACTTCCTCTTAGTAAAACTTACGATTGGATTAATCTCCTCGTTCCCAGACTGGAAGTATCTGGTAATGACGATAGCGATATTTTCAATGTTTTACGGAAATATAGTAGCCTATGCTCAACGTTCGGTAAAAAGACTACTCGCTTACTCTTCTATAGCCCATGCTGGTTATTTCCTTACAGCGTTAACATCTGTGGATAAACATCTATTTTCGGCATTACTTTTCTACGTATTTGTATATTCTCTTGCTACATTGGGGGCATTTACAATTCTTTCCATTCTAGAGAAAAGAGACGGATGGACACACCACTTTTTAGAATTCAAAGGGCTTGCTAAAGGAAGTCCCATTCTTGCATCAATGTTAACCCTTTTCCTTTTTGCACTTATAGGTATTCCTCCTGCAGCCCTTTTACTGGGTAAATTAGGTATATTCTTTGGTCTTGTAAAATCCGAAATGCTGGTATTGGGTATTCTTTTCGCTATAGCCAGTTTAATCTCTGCAGGCTATTACCTGAAAGTGATAGTTTATATGTTCCTTTATACAGGTGAATCAAAATTCGGAAAAGTTGAAGTATCCGCAGGAGAAGCTTTTGTTATTTTTGTATCCTCTGTTCTGGTAATTGTCTTCGGTCTGTATCCCGATTTGATACTTGAATCCCTACTCCGTGCCCTTTCCTGATTTAATTTCTTAATTTTCTATTACTATGAATACCGTAATTATCCTTGCGGCAGGAGAAGGCAGGAGAGTAGGTTTCAGAAAACAGTTTGCAGAAGTTTGCGGAAAGCCTTTGTTTATGTACTCCTTAGAAAAGGTTTTGGATGTATTTGAGGAAGTTATATTAGTTCTTCCCGAGGAATTTATAGATAAGATAAGGGTTCATCCGAAAGTAAAAAAGGTTCCCGGTGGAAAAGAAAGACAGGATTCCGTATTTAATGCTTTACTAAAAGCCGAAGGAGAAATAGTAGTAATTCATGATGCAGCAAGACCATTGACATCGAGGAAAATATTCTTGGAAGTTATGGACTTAGATAATTACGATGGGAAAATAGTAGCTTGTCCTGCAAGGGATACACTGAAGGAAGTGGTTGAAGGAAGGGTAGTAAAAACTCTAAATCGCTCCGTTATATGGCATGCCCAAACACCTCAAGCCTTTAAGAGAAAAATACTGCTGGAATGCCACATGAGAGCAAGAGCAGAGGGTTTTGTAGCTACAGATGATGCGGGTCTTCTAGAAAAATACGGTTACAAAGTAGGTGTTATTGAAGGAGGTTATTGGAATGTAAAAATTACTTATCCCGAAGACCTTGAATTTATCAGAAAGATATTGTGCAGATAAAAAGGGAAAATTTAACCCGTCTCTTCTGCTCTTTCGAACTGTGGACAAGCATCCTCCGGCGGAAGTTCCTTCGGGAACTCTTCCTTATACTCATTGTGATATCCGCAAACATAACACTGAATTTCAACAAGATATCCTTCATGCATATGACCTATATCCCAACCGCAAAGCGGACATTCGCCTTCCTGAGCTTTCAAAACCTCAGTTAAGTAATTTCCATCCCGGATATACTTAAGAACTCTTTTTACTTTTTTGATAGCCTGTTTAACTTCCCTAGAGTTCCACTCTGCACCACAATCAAGACATCTGAACTCAGCGTATATTCCTTCCCTCAAAAGCTTTATAACATCGGTAGATCCACATCTATCGTCTAGACATATAGCACCTATTTCCTTTTTAGAAAGCTTATCCAGAATTTTATACACTGTTTCTTTATCTAATTTCATAGGGACATCGTAAGCTCTGTATCCGCAACATTCACAAACTGCCTCAACTCTGGGATATGGTTCAAAGTATTCACATACCCTAAGGGCTATCCTGTTACAGGCGGGACAAAGTTCCCTATGTTGAAGACAAAAACCCCTGTTCATATTAAATCCTCCAAGTTTTCTATTACTTTAATAATATCCTCGATTTTAGTATTACTATCAACTCGCAGGAGAATATTCTCCCCTTTAACTTCCCCCACCGCTATTTTGGGTATCCTTTTTTCATCTTTGAAACCTTCCAGTATAACTACATCGCAATCGCTGAAGAATTTCCCTATGATATCTAAAATCCCTTTATTTTCTTTTTCCCAGTAGGTAAGTCTATTTGGTGAGAGAAGAGCTAATTTTTTGAGATATTTGGAAATTCTGTATGTATCCGAACCTTCCTTGTCTGTGATACCGTGTCCTTTAGGGTCATGCTTTATATACCCGACCCTGTAGCCCCTTCTTAAGAGCTGAGGTATTAAATTCTCTATCAAAGTAGTTTTTCCTGAGTTGTGATATCCGATTACAGCAAAAACTTTCATAAGGTTTCTCCTTTAAAATACTTAAGTACTATGATACCTATTAAAGATATAAATCCGTCTAGAAGTTTCCCGATAATTAACATAACAATAATATTTCTTTGTTCAGTTATATGGCTTTATGAGTGGAGTTTAATGGGAAATATCATTTATACCATCCATGGTACGATAACAGAGTTTGAAATCTTTCTAAGACAGTGGGGTCTTATTCCTGCTGAGCTTATGGAAAAACCCTATACCCTCTTTACCCACATGTTTTTACACGGTGGTTGGGGACACATCATAGGTAATATGTGGTTTTTATGGGTTTTTGGTGATAACGTTGAAGATAAACTCGGTAAGTTAAGATATATTGTCTTTTACGTGCTCTGTGGATTGGGAGCGGCACTTACACAAACCTTTATAAGTATTTCTTTCGGCGGAGCAGATACTCTTATGGTTGGAGCGAGCGGAGCAATAAGTGGCGTTTTGGGAGCTTACATGAAAATGTTTCCCAATGCAAGAATACTTGCACTTGTTCCCATATTCATCTTTTTTACTTTAATGGAATTACCTGCACTTATATTCATAGGAATATGGTTCTTCATTCAAATAGTTAACGGAATAGTAACTCTACCCTTTATAGGATACGGAGGAGTAGCCTGGTACGCACACATAGGAGGGTTCCTTACGGGGTATCTGTTAATAGATTTCTTCTATAAACGGAAGACATACTATTATTGAGGAAGCTACATTCTTTGCGGAGCTTTGACTCCCATTAAATCCAGTCCTAACCTTATCGTTTCTTGTATTCCCTTAATCAAGGCCAGACGAGAAAACATTATTTTTTCTTCCATGCCTAAAATTCTATGGTGATTGTAATAGTGATGGAACGCTCCCGCAAGGTCTATAAGATAGTATGTAAGGAGATGTGGATCTCTTTTGAGGGTAATATCAATAAGTTCATCCTTGAAAAACAGAACCTTTTTCATAAGCTTTTCTTCTACCTCTTCTGAGAGGAAATCCACGTATTCTACAAGCTCTTCCACTTTTAACTCATTTCCGTACCTATCTTTAAATTCTCTGAATATTCCCGATATTCTGGCATGGGCGTATTGAACGTAGTAAACCGGATTTTCCGAACTTTTTTCTTTCGCTTTATCTAAATCGAAATCCAAAGGCGTGTCACTCCTTTTAGTGAGAAAAATAAATCTAACGGCGTCTTGTCCCACTTCTTCGAGTAGCTCTTTCAAAGCAACGAAAGTTCCAGCTCTCTTGGACATTTTCACTTCTTTACCACCTCTGAAGAGCTTAACCATTTGTATGAGAAGTATCTCCAACCAATCGGAGGGTATATCTAACATGCTAAGAGAAGCTTTAACACGGGGTATATACCCGTGATGGTCTGCTCCCCACACATCAATTACTTTTTTAAAGCCCCTTTTGAACTTGTTGTAATGGTAAGCTATATCCGAAGCGAAATAGGTGTACGTTCCATCTGAGCGTTTTACCACCCTGTCTTTATCATCTCCGAACTCGGAGGTTTTAAGCCATAGTGCTCCTCCCTTTTCGTAGATATACCCCTTTCCCTTAAGAAGGTCTATAAGTTCTTCTACGAGCTCATCATCGTAGAGGCTCCTCTCACTAAACCACACATCAAATTCTATATTTATAAGGGATAAATCCTTCTTTATCTCCTCTATCATCAAATCAAGCCCGTAGTTTGAAACAAGCTCGATAATGTCTTTAGGTTTATACTTTTCAGTGTAATAAAGAGGTATATCCCTCTCCTTTTTCAAAATCTCTCGTCTTATCTCCTCAAGATTTGCTGTTTTGGGAAAACAAAGTTTGTTCCCTATTATGTCCTTTAATCTTTCGGCAAGCTCTTTTACATATTCTCCTCTGTATCCGTCCTGCTGAAAGGTTTTCCCTAAGTTTTCAAAGAATTCAATATCTTTTTCTTTACAACCCTCAAGATATCTGTAAAGAATGGAAACACCCAGCAGGTATACCTGTCTTCCCGCATCGTTTATGTAATACTCTTTCACCACATCGTAATTAAAGAACTCAAATAATCTGGCAAGGGTATCCCCAACGACCGCTCCTCTTCCGTGTCCTAAATGAAGAGGACCCGTAGGATTTGCACTAACGTATTCTATCTGAACCTTTAAACCGTCCCCCAGGTTCTCCCTAAAGTAGTCGTCTTTCTCTAAAAGGAGCTTTTTAAATTCTTTTTTTATAAAATCCTCCGAAAACCTAAAGTTTATAAAACCCTTAACAGCCTCAACAGTCTTAAAAGCTTTATCTTCAGATAATCTTTGGGCGATTTCCTCCGCAATCTTTACAGGAGATTTCCTCAAGCCTTTTGCCAATAGAAATGCTACATTGGTAGCAATATCTCCGTGCGATTCATCTTTCGGTTTCTCAACCTTAAAAGTCCTATTCTCTACTCCGTACAATTCTTCAAGAACATTTTCGACTCTTTCTTTAACGAATTCTTTCATAGAAATTTTATTTTATCCGTCTAATGTATATAAACTAGAGGGTAGGCATTTATCTCAAAAGATGATATTTATATAAAACCCCCAGTAAATGGATATAAGAGCTAAGTAAAAACCTGAAGCTTTTGTACCCTTCATATTAATTCTTTCCCATCTCTTATTTTCTTATATCTTTTTCCCAATTACTCCCACACTCAGGACATATTACGTGGTGTCTATGTATCTTTTCTTCTTCTCCTGCCTCTTTGGATTTTTTAAACATGTTCGAAAAACAGTTGCATGGAAATTTCCAAAGGTATATAATATTATACTGGCTGGAGCGGTAGTTCAGCCCGGTCAGAACGCCGGCCTGTCAAGCCGGAGGTCGCGGGTTCAAATCCCGTCCGCTCCGCCATTTGTATAAAATAACTTTAAATAATATACGCTGGGTGAGAAAAAGTAAAATAAGGAAAGCATGGAGCGAAAGAACTAATAGAAAAACTTAGTCAAATTAGTAAGCATAGGGTTTTAGCAGATAAAGGGCTCAAGGGACTGTTTTCAAAAGTAAGATTCTTGGG
>DQTK01000123.1 GCA_015662815.1 Aquifex aeolicus
GAAATATGGATTACAAAAGCTGAATAAAATAAGTAAAATGCCTTGGATTATAAGGGTAAAAAGAAAGTTTAACGCAGCTCATTTTCTTACCGATTACCATGGTAGCCCTGAGCCATTACACGGACATACGTGGACTGTGGAGGTGTACCTCAAAGCTGATGAAATCGATAAAGGAGGAATGGGAATAGATTTCGTGGAGATAGATAAATATCTTAAAGAAATTCTCCCGGATTATAAGCTTCTGAACGAGGTCTTCGATTTCTCGCCCAGTGCGGAGAATGTAGCAAAATGGCTTTACGATAAGGTAAAAGAGAAGCATCCTTCCGTGGTAAAGGTGGTTGTTTGGGAAACGGAAGACTGTGGTGCAGAATACTACGAAAGCTAATAAATTTAAAAATCTTATGAAAAAAATAGGAATCTCTTTAGGAGACCCTGCCGGTGTAGGTCCTGAGATTATACTTAAAATCTCAAAGCATTTTGTAAAAGATTTTGCCTACATAATATACGGAGAAGAGAAAACGCTAAAGGAAGCCCAAAATCTTACTGGTTTACATCTGGATTATGAAAAAGTTGAAAGGGTAGAAGATATAAAAGATAAAGGTATATATATAATAGATTTAAATATATTAAAGGTGCCCGTTCCTGAACCCTCTCCCGCTTCCGGCAGGGCAGCAGTTGCATACCTTGCCAGAGCAACGGCTGATGCTGTAAGAGGTAACATTCACGGAATATTGACTATGCCTATAAACAAATTCTGGGCAAAAAAAGCAGGTTTTCAATTCAACGGGCAGACTGAGTACCTCGCCAATGCTTCCGGTATAAAAGAATTTGCTATGATGATGTATTCTGAGGATATAAAAGTTGTTTTACTTACAACCCATATTCCTATTTCGGAAGTTCCCCGAAGAATAACGAAAGAAAGTATTATTGAAAAAGTTCTATTAATAGATAGGGAGTATAAGAGGCTTTTTCACCGAAAACCTAAAATAAAGGTTCTCGGGCTTAATCCCCATGCGGGAGAAATGGGTGAGTTAGGTAGCGAGGAAATAGAAGAAATAACTCCTGCTATAGAGGAATTAAGAAATAAAGGAGTCTTTGTAGAGGGACCTATTGTCCCCGATATAGCTTTTATAAAAAGAGGAAGAGATGATGTATTCTTAGCTATGTATCATGACCAAGGACTTATCCCTTTTAAGTTGATAGCTTTCGATAAGGGTGTGAATGTTACTCTTGGACTTCCCTTTATTAGAACTTCTCCTGACCATGGAACTGCTTACGATATAGCTTGGAAAAACCTTGCTAAGGAAAGTTCCTCATTGGAAGCCTTGAAGCTTATTGAGGAAGTATTGTCTTATAAAGAAGGTCATAATAATAAGGTGGAGAATTAATATTTTATTTTCAAAGTAATTGAGAATTGAGTAAAGGAGGTAGGAGTGATGCAAGAACAAACTCAACAATTTATTTTTAAAGTAACGGAGAAGGCTGTTGAGGAAATTAAAAAGGTAGCTCAAGAAAATAATATTGAAAATCCTATACTTAGAATCAGAGTAGTTCCCGGTGGATGTTCCGGATTCCAGTACGCTATGGGATTCGATGATACCGTGGAAGAGGGAGACCACGTATTCGAATACGATGGCGTTAAAGTTGTAATAGATCCATTCTCCATGCCTTACGTTAACAGTGCGGAGCTTGACTACGTAGTAGACTTTATGGGTGGAGGATTTACTATAAGAAACCCCAACGCTATAGGAAGCTGTGGTTGCGGAAGTTCATTCTCTTGCGGCTAAGGGGGGCTGCTTTTTTCCTTTTATTCTAATCCCAATAGTTTCTTTAATTTCTTAATTTCATCCCTTGTTTTTGCCGCCTTTTCGAATTCCCAGTTCTGAGCATATTTCCACATTTCCTTTTCGAGCTTTTCTATTTTCTTTATTATGTCTTCTTCTGATTTTATACCTTTCGGTATATCCGATGGGAGCTGGACGTAATCCAATTCCTCTATGGCAAGGAGATCTTTTACCGGTTTTTGAATAGATTTTGGGGTAATTCCATGTCTCCTGTTATACTCCTCTTGTATTTTTCTCCTCCTTAAGGTTTCCTCTATAGCTTTTTCCATGGATTTTGTTATTCTGTCCGCGTAAAGTATTGCCTTACCATGAACATTTCTTGCAGCTCTTCCTATTGTCTGTATTAACGCTTGATAACTCCTTAAAAACCCTTCCTTATCCGCTTCGAGAATTGCTACAAGTGAAACTTCGGGTAAATCTAAACCTTCCCTTAGAAGATTTACTCCGACAATTACATCTATACTTCCTTCTCTTAGCTCTCTTATAAGTTGAGCTCTCTCTATGGCATCGAGGTCTGAGTGCATATACTTTGCTCTAATTTTTCTTTCCGCAAAGTAATCTGCTACTTCTTCTGCAAGCCTTTTTGTGGTTGTTAAAACCAAAGCCCTTTCTTTTCTCTTTTTTACTTCTTTGATTTCCTTAATTAAATCTTCCAGTTGATTTATCTTAGGACGTACTTCAACAACAGGGTCCAATAGTCCCGTCGGTCTTACTATTTGTTCCACAATATACCCTTTACTACGTTTTATCTCCCATTCTCCCGGAGTAGCTGAAACGTAAATTACTTGATTTATCCTCTCTAGAAATTCTTCAAATTTAAGAGGTCTGTTGTCAAGAGCCGAGGGAAGCCTCCATCCGTATTCCACTAGTTTTTCTTTTCTACTTCTATCTCCGTTATACATAGCTCTAAACTGGGGGATGGTCATATGAGATTCATCTATTATGAGAAGGAAATCTTCTGGAAAATAATCAAGCAAGGTAAATGGAGGTTCCCCGGGCTTTCTTCCATCAAAGTATCTGGAGTAGTTTTCAATCCCTTTACAATAACCCATTTCCCTCATAATTTCAATGTCATACATAGTTCTCTGATAAAGTCTTTGAGCTTCAACTTCCCTACCCTGTTTTTTAAACCATCCGACTCTTTCTTCCAAATCTCTCTCTATCTGTTCGAGTGCTTGTTCTACGGTTGGGCTCGGTGCTATATAGTGAGATGCCGGAAACAGGGAAAAGGTTTCTACCTCCTTTATTACATGTCTGTTTAAAGCATCAATCAGAACAATCCTTTCTATTTCATCGTCCCAGAACTCAATTCTTACTACATAATCTTCCGTTTGTGAAGGGACAATTTCCACACAATCACCTCTCACGGAAAAAGTTGCTCTCTTTAGAGCAAAATCGTTCCTTTGATACCCGAGTTCTATAAGTTTCCGCAGGAACTTACTCAAGTTAAGCCTTATACCTTTCTCTAACTTTATTCTTAACTTTTCGTAATGTTCCGGTTTACCGAGTCCGTATATACAAGATACGGATGCTACAACTATTACATCTCTTCTTTCGAGAACAGATATAGTTGCAGAGTGTCTATATCTTTCTAAGGTTTCATTTATACTTGCATCTTTTTCTATATACAAATCCTTCTCCGGAATGTAGGCTTCAGGTTGATAGTAATCGTAGTAAGAGACAAAATATTCAACCGCATTCTCGGGAAAAAGCTCCTTGAATTCTCTGTATAGTTGTGCTGCAAGGATTTTATTATGAACTACCACAAGGGTGGGCTTATTGTATCTGGCTATTACATTTGCAAGTGTAAAGGTTTTTCCGGTACCAGTAGCACCTAATAAAACTTGTTCCTTTACCCCCCTTTCTAAGTTGTTTAAAAGTTGTTCTATCGCCTTTGGTTGGTCTCCTGCTGGTTTTAAGTCCGATATTAGCTTAAAGGAGTGAACTTTTTCCATAAGATTCAAAAATATTTCTTTAAAAGGTAAGTTCTTCGTCTGTCTCTCCGAGTATTTCTAAGTTTTTAATATGCTTTTTCATTCCTTCCAACGCTTCCATTAGTTCCTTTACTTTGTATGGGGTTACCAAAACAAATACTTCTCCCGTTCCCTTTTCTTTTGTTCTGGTAAGCGCATATCTGGGAAGAGCGTCTATTAATGAATTGAATAAACCTACTTCTTCAACAGGCATCCTTACTTTAATTACTCTTGCCTTTATCTCGTACTCTGAGTATTTTTGCATTGAACAGCTCCTTTACCTTCAGAACAGCTTCATCTTGTTCCGGTCTGAACTCTTTTTTTTTACTTCTAACAGTTCATATTCAAGAAAGGGATACAGCTCTTTTAGTTTCTCAAATTCCTTTTTATAACTTTTGTAGTAGCTTAAATCAACCTTAATAACTATCTTTCCGTCTTTTTCTTCCTTTTCAGCATCCTCGATTAGTCTTCTTATAAGGGGTTTTTGTATAGAATTTATAATCTCTTCTATGTTTACCATAGGGGGTACTTCTTTTCCCCCGGGTGTTTTTTCTACGGTTTCCTCTTCCTTAGGTTTATCATTATTCCCTTTTTGACTACTCTCTTTCCCGATAATCTTCCCGAGTTGAGAAATGGGAAGTATATCTTTTACTATTAAGCTCTTTATTACTGCAAGTTCATAAGCTCTTAAAGGTTCTCTCGTTCTCGCTTCTACTTTTCCTCTATTTATTAAATTCTCAACGTAAAGGAGTGCCTCTAAGGGGAATTCTTTAAACTCTTCGTAGTCTCTCCAGTTTTCTACTGTGAAACCGGGATTTTTTAAGCTTTTTACGAGGATAGCATTTCTTACTTCCTCTTCAAGCATTTCCCAAAACTTTCCTAGGTTATATCCTTTCTCGGCGAGCTCATTTAAAAACTTTATAGCTTCATCAACTTCTGAATTTAAAAGTAGCCTTAAAAATTTTCTTACTGTTTCCTGACTCAATATACCTAAGAAGTTCTCAACCACCTCTTTATTTACCTTTCCTTCACCGTATACACTTGCTTGGTCTAAAAGAGAAGCAGCATCCCTCATACACCCTTCTGAGGCATGGGTTAAAAGTTCAAGTGCCTTTTCTTCATACTCGATGTTTTCCTTTTCGCAAATTTTTTTAAGGTACTCAATAACTTTCTCCTTTGATACCTTTGAGAAAATTATCCTTTGGCATCTGGAAAGTATGGTGGGGAGAATTTTATCATACTCGGTGGTACACAGAACAAAAACGGTATTTTGAGGTGGTTCTTCAAGGGTTTTAAGTAAGGCGTTGAAGGCCTCTTTCGTAAGCATATGGGCTTCATCGATAATATATACTTTGTATTTCCCTTTAATGGGTTTGTAATTTACCGCTTCCTTTAGTGTTCTGATATCGTCTATACCTCTGTTTGAGGCAGCATCCATCTCTATAAGGTCCGGAAATATTCCCCTATCTATTTCCCTGCAATGTTCACATTCTCCGCAAGGTTCTCCTTCGGAAGGATTTTTACAGTTCAAAGCCTTTGCCAAAATCCGCGCTATGGTTGTTTTACCTACTCCTCTGGGACCTGCGAATAAATAAGCGTGGGCTACCCTGTTATTCCGAATAGCATTTTTTAAAATACGCACAGCTACATCCTGACCTATAACCTCCTTAAAGAATTTAGGTCTATACTTCCTTGCAAAAGGAATGTATACCATTAGTTTCCTCTTTTAATGTATTTTGTAATTTTTTCTTCCTGTACCATAAGAATTTGTTTCCTAACTTCCGTATCGTCAATGTTTTCTTCCTTAAGATTTTCCAAGCTTTCTATCAAAAACCGATATACCATATTTTCCCCCGGAATTTATCGGCGGTAGTTATCCAAGAATGGAACCCTGCGCACGGGACGGCGGGCTTACCCTTGCTCCCTTTCGGGCCTGGGGGGATTCACCCTGTCCCGCCGCAGGGCTAAGTATTCAATATAAAAAGCTTCAAATCTTATGTCAATATTCGCAGAGCCTGAACTTCCCTAATTATTAAACAGGTTCCAAAGAGCTTGACAATAAAAAAATGGTTTACTATAATATTTTTCTGTCAGGTGGCGGTGGGAACCAGAAAAGTCTAAAGGGTGGTAGCCCCCGTCGTCTAGCCTGGCCTAGGACGCCGGCCTTTCACGCCGGAAACGCGGGTTCAAATCCCGCCGGGGGTGCCATTTTTTATTTTGAATTTAAATATTACATGAAAAAGGCGGGTAGCTCAGTTGGGAGAGCGCCGCCCTTACAAGGCGGAGGTCGCGGGTTCGAGTCCCGCCCCGCCTACCATTTAAACTATCTTTAATCTTTCCTTGACGAAAAAC
>DQTK01000039.1 GCA_015662815.1 Aquifex aeolicus
AAAAACTCTATAACCTCTTTGGTAGTTGATATATCGTTGGGAAGAACTAGATGTCTTATGAGAAGTCCCCTTACTGCTATACCTTCCTCATCCACCTTTAAATTTCCTACTTGCCTATACATTTCCCTTATGGCTTTTTTTGCAGCGGAAGGATAATCTTTTACCTTTGAGTACTTTCTCCCGAATTCCTCGCTTAAATATTTTAAATCTGCGAGATATATATCTACTATTCCCTCCAAGAGTTTTAACGTTTCCAAAGAATCAAAGGAAGAGGTATTGTAAACTATCGGGATTCTAAGACCTTTTTCAATAGCTATCAGTAGTGCTTCAAGTATCTGGGGAACTACGTGTGAAGGAGTTACTAAGTTTATGTTGTGGCAACCGTAATCTTGTAATTCAAGCATAACCTGAGCAAGGTCTTCAGGTTTCATTATTCTCCCGACACCGTGATGACTGACGTCGTAATTTTGACAATAAACACATCTCATATTGCAATAGGAAAAGAATATGGTTCCGCTTCCCCTGTATCCTCTAATAGGAAACTCTTCACCTAAATGAGGGAAGTAGTCTGCAACGATTGCATACCTTCCTACCTTACAGTATCCCTTTTCGTTTTTCGTTCTATCTACGTTGCATTTGTGAGGACATACCTTGCATTCCTTTAGCATGCTCAGAGCTTTTTCTACTCTTCTTTCCAGCTCTCCTGTCTCGTAAAGATTCAAATAAGAGGGATACTTCATAATACTTAAAATGTATTTAAATGGATAACTTGAGTCTGATAATAGTTCTATTCATAGGTGGTGTATTGTTCGGGATTGTAGCCTTTTCAGTGGTTCTATACCTTTTCTGGAAAGAAAGGAAGGGGAAACAAGAGTGAATAAAGAGGCTCTGAAAATTCTGGAGGACCCTCTTGTAATCTTTTTCGTCTGGATGGCTTTAATCTACTTAATCGCTACTGTTTTTTTAGCCAAACGATTTGCCTTTTGGGTTTCTTCCCTTCTCACTACATATATATGGTTGAAATTGAAAATGGACACATTTGCGCTTCTACAAGCTTGGGGGATAATTTTCATAGTTATCTTTGTTGTTTACATAGGCAATTCTCTTTTTTATATACCACCCTTTACATTCTTTACCGGAAAAAGGATTTGTTCCATGTGCAATATGGCAATACCGAGAAGAGCAAAGGTTTGCCCTTATTGTCATTGTAAGTTCAACGATTCAAACAACTGAGGTCTATAGCCCCTCATGAACTCTTCTCCCGTCATCCTTTTACCTTTCGGAGATATTAACTCAAGGATTTCTAAGCTTTTTTCTCCGCAAGCTACGATAAATTTTTTCGTATCCTGAATTTCTCCGGGATAACCTTCTACATCAACTACTTTAGCTCTCAGTATCTTGATTCTGTTCCCTCTGAAGAAGGTATAGGCGTTGGGATAAAGTCCCCTTATTCTCCCACTTACGCTTTCTGCGGAAGCATTCCAGCATATTCTGAGCTCTTCCCTTTGAATCGGTGGAGCGTAAGTTGCTTCTTTATGGTTTTGAGATGTTGGTTTAATTTTCCCTCCAAACCACTCTTTTAAAGTTTTTACAAGAAGTTTTGCACCACTTTTGGCGAGTTTTTCAGAAAGAGAGTAAAAGTTATCTTCTTCTTCAATTTTTATAACCTCTTGTGAAAGAATGTCTCCTGCATCCATTTCTTCATTCACGAGCATTACCGTGTTTCCGGTTTCCTTTTCTCCTGCCATAAGGACTCTTTGAATGGGAGCTGCTCCTCTGTATTTGGGAAGTAGAGAAGCATGCAAGTTTATAACTCCATAAGGTGGTACTTCCAGAACTTCTTTGGGCAAGATTTTTCCATAAGCTACCACCACTATACATTCGGGATTTAAATCTTTCACCAAAGGGATTAATTCACTCTTTTTCTCAGGCTGATATACGGAAATTCCATATTTTTGAGCCAAAACCTTTGTAGGTGGAGGTGTTAATTTTTTTCCTCTTCCCGCAGGTTTATCCGGTTGAGAAACTATACCTATAACTTCGAAATGTTTAATTAACTCTTCTAAACTAGGTACCGCAAATTGAGGCGTTCCCATAAAGAGAATGCGTTTCAAAGTTCCACCTTCCAATTGTCTATTAACCTTGCATCTCCGATTCTTACTGCAACTAGAATTCTATCACCTTTTTCTACTGTTTCCTTTGGTTTTAAGTTTTCATCGGTAATCTCAACGTAGTCTATTCCCTTGACATGAGGATGACGTTCTATAAAAGCCCTAATAGCTTCCTTTATTCTCTTTGCGTCCCTTTCACCTGCCTTTATCATTTTTTCAGCTAATTGAAAAGACTTGTATATTGCAAGAGCTGACTCCCTTTCTTCCGGAGATAGGTAAACGTTTCTTGAGCTGTAAGCAAGTCCACCTTCTTCTCTCACTATTGGAACAGGAATTATTTCAACGGGAATGTTCAAATCTTCAACGAGTTGCTGGATTATTTTTAATTGCTGATAATCCTTTTCTCCGAAATAAGCCCTGTTTGGCTGAACTATGTTGAAAAGTTTTACGACTATTGTCGCTACCCCGTCAAAGTGACCCGGTCTAAACGCTCCTTCCAGTATATTCCCGAGTTCCCCTACACAAACCCTTGTCCTATAACCCTTCGGATATATTTCTGCCACTTCGGGAGCGAAAACAACATCTACACCCTCTTCTTCACATATAGACAAATCCCTTTCTAAGTCCTTCGGGTATCTATCGTAATCTTCTCCTTCTCCGAATTGGGTCGGATTTACAAAAATGCTCACTACAACGATATCGTTCTGCATTCTGGCTAACTTTATAAGTTCTCTATGCCCTTTATGGAGATAACCCATTGTAGGTACAAAACCTACTTCTTTCCCTTCACACCTTCTACTCTTCAAATAATTCCTTAAGTCTTTTATTTTCTTAAATAAGAGCGGCATCGGAAATTATTTTACTCCGTGTATTTATAACGTGCCTGTTTCTATTAATAAAAACTAAATTGTCTACTTTTTTAAACAGGCTCAGGGACTGCTATATAAAGGTGTTTTTCAGTGGGTATCTTCAAGGAATACTTAACAAAGTTTTGAATTCTCTGATAATAATTCCCCGAATGCACCCTTGAGCTCCCGTGGAAAAAACACCATAAAGTGGGCTCCTTTGGATGGAGAAGGAAATGAGGTAATAAACACTCGTATAAAGATAAAAAGAATAGGTGATAGTTTCCAATTGAAGGAATGAGTGGTGAGCCGGGCGGGACTCGAACCCGCGACCCACGGCTTAAAAGGCCGTTGCTCTACCTACTGAGCTACCGGCTCTATGTAGCTCAACTGGTGGAGCGGAGGGGACTCGAACCCCCGACCTCCGACATGCCATATCGGCGCTCTCCCAGCTGAGCTACCGCCCCTGACAGAATATTTATTATATCTCAAGATTTTTTTCTTTCAAGAATATCTTTATACTTCAAAACGAGATTTCTGTTTGCTTCAGCCTCTTTAATTCGCTTTACCGGAGTATTGTGTGGAGCCTTTTTAAGTATCTCAGGTTTTTCTCTAGCTTCCTTAACGATTCTTTTGAGAACCTGTGCAAAAGCCCTTAGTGTATCAGGAGTTTCTGTTTCAGTAGGTTCAATCATTAAGGCTTCTCTAACGATTAAGGGGAAATACATAGTGGGAGCGTAAAAACCGTAATCAAGAATTCTCTTAGCAACGTCTCCACCTTTTACTCCATGCTTGATTAAATTTACAGCTGAAAGGACAAATTCATGCATACAAGGGGACTGAGGATAAGGGTCTTTAAATACTCCCTTGAGAAGATGTTTCAAATAACGGGCATTTAAAACTGCGTAATCGGATATCTTTCCTATCTCATTTCCATAGGTTAGTATATATGCAAGAGCTTTTAACCATACACTAAAATGTCCCCAAAAACCTAATATCTTCCCTACAGATTTAGGTATGTCCCAATTAAGGAAATACTTCTTTCCGTCAAAGTCTATATTAGGCACGGGAAGATACGGTTTTAATCTCTCGGATACACCGACGGGTCCGGCTCCGGGTCCCCCGCCTCCGTGAGGGGTGGAGAAAGTTTTATGGAGGTTAAAATGCATTACATCAACACCCCACTCTCCCGGCTTAAATTTTCCTACAAGAGCGTTAAAGTTAGCTCCGTCCATATAAAGGAGTGCATCTATTTTGTGAAGTTCATGAGCTATTTCCTTGATTCTCCTTTCAAATATCCCCAATGTATTCGGATTAGTTATCATAAGTCCTGCAACTTTATCGTTTAGCTTTCTTTTAAAGTCTTCAAAATCGAGCTCTCCGTCTTTATTACTTTTGATAACTTTTATTTCAAAACCGCATATTGCTGCAGTTGCCGGATTTGTCCCGTGGGCAGAGTCGGGTATTAATATCACATTTCTCTCTCTATTACCTTTATCATCATGATAGGCTCTTATAAGGAGGAGTCCCAATAATTCCCCGTGAGCTCCGGCGGCAGGCTGAAGGGAGACTTCGGCAAATCCTCCGAGCTCTTTTAATAATTCTTTAAATTTATAGATAAGCTCCAAAAGGGACTGAATGCACTCTTCTGGTATAAAAGGGTGTAACCCGAGGATTTCCTTTCTATTTATAAGCTCTTCGTTAATTCGCGGGTTGTATTTCATAGTACATGAACCTAAGGGTACCATTGTAGTATCTACAGTGTAATTTAAATGGGATAATTTAGTGTAGTGTCTTACAACCTCAAGCTGGGAGACTTCAGGAAAATCTAGCTCTTTTCTCAAGTACTCTTCAGGAATGATTTCTTCCGGTTCTACTTTTTCAACGTCAAGCTTAGGAAGTCTGTATCCCTTACTTCCGGCCATCGATTTTTCAAAAATTAGTTCCATGAGTATTTAGTTTAAAATTTTTACGATATGTCTAAAAAGGTTGTTATACTCGGTAGCGGGCCGAACCGTATAGGTCAAGGAATTGAATTTGATTACGCCTGTGTTCATGCGGTCTTTGCCTTGCAAGAAGAAGGCTATACGGCAATAATGGTAAACTGTAATCCCGAAACTGTCTCTACCGATTACGACACCGCGGACAAACTCTTCTTTGAACCTATAGTTTTTGAACATGTAATGGATATCATAGAAAGGGAAAAACCCTACGGAGTTATACTTCAGTTCGGGGGACAAACTCCTTTAAAGCTTTCTATACCTTTAAAAAAACAAAATGTAAATATTTTAGGAACTCAGCCCGAAAATATAGACAAAGCGGAGGATAGAGAACTTTTCAGGAAGCTAATTATAGAACTCGGTTTAAAGCAACCTGAAAGTGGGACGGCAAAGAATAAAGAGGAAGCTCTTGAAATCGCTAAAAAGCTCGGATATCCCGTTTTAGTGAGACCTTCTTACGTTCTCGGCGGAAGGGCAATGAGAATAGTTTACGATGAAAACGAGCTTAGAGAATATTTGGAAGAGGCTGTAAGTGTAAGCTATGAAAGGCCCGTTTTGATAGATAAATTCCTGGAAGACAGTATAGAACTGGACGTGGATGCCGTTTGTGATGGAAAAGATGTCCTTATAGGAGCGGTAATGGAACACATAGAGCAGGCCGGCGTTCACTCCGGAGACAGTGCAACCTCAATTCCCCCCTACACTCTATCTGATGAAATAGTAGAAGAAGTTAAGAGACAAACAAGGAAACTTGCCCTTGCTCTTGAAGTAAAAGGTTTAATAAATGTTCAATTCGCAGTTTATAAGGGGGAGGTATACGTACTTGAGGTAAATCCCCGAGCTTCAAGAACAGTACCCTTTGTAAGTAAAAGTATAGGATATCCTTTAGCAAAGATAGCAACCAAGGTACTAATAGGAAAATCTTTGAGAGAAGTTGTTCCAGAGGTATTTGAAAGAATAGAAAAGGGACTAAATCACGTAGCATCTGACTTTCTACCTAAAGGTAAAAATATATTTTCCGTAAAGGAAGTAGTCTTTCCATGGAAGAGATTTCCCGAAGTTGACCCGGTATTGGGACCGGAAATGAAATCAACAGGGGAAGTTATGGGAATAGATGAGGATTTTGGTTTAGCATATTATAAAGCTCAAGTGTCCGCCGGCTACAGACTCCCGGAAAAGGGAAATATATTTATAAGTGTCGCAGATAGAGATAAGCCGAAAATTACAGAGCTTGCCAGAAATTTTCATGAGCTTGGGTTCAAACTATACGCAACTACCGGAACTTATAATCTCCTCAAAGAACATGGAATTCCTGCAAAAAGAGTTATGAAGGTTTCTGAAGGAAGACCAAATGTAGTAGATATGATTATTAATGGAGATATACATCTGGTAATAAACACTCCCTCGGGTAAACGGGAAAAAAGTGATGCATACTTTATCAGAAGAACCGCAGTCCAGTTTAATATCCCTTATTACACAACCGTAAGGGCAGGATACGCAGTACTTGAAGCTATAAAGAGCTTCAGGAAATTAAGAGAGTCAGAAAGTATTCTTAAAGTGAACTCAATCCAAGAACTACACGGAATCTAAAATTTCCTTTACTCGTTTGTTCAACGTATCAAGATTCGGATTTTCTACAGGTTTTGAAAATATAAATCCCTGCACGAAATCTGTTTCCATATAAATTACGGTTTCAAGTTCTTCC
>DQTK01000070.1 GCA_015662815.1 Aquifex aeolicus
GCGGAAGTTAAGGTTGATTTCCCGTGGTCTACGTGTCCTATTGTTCCTACGTTTACGTGTTCTTTGGTCCTCTCAAATTTCTCCTTGGCCATTTCTATATACCTCCTTAATTAAGAACTCTTCCCTGCCATTCTTTCACCGATAATCTTTTCCGCAATTTGTTGCGGAACTTCGTCGTAATGGGAAAATCTCATTATAAATGTTCCTCTACCTTGTGTCAAGCTCCTTAGCGTTGTAGCGTATCCGAACATCTCCGCCAGGGGAACGTGAGCTTTAATTACCGTAATATTACCTTTATTTTCCATTCCCATAATCTTTCCTCTTCTTGAGTTGAGATCACCAATTACATCTCCCACATACTCTTCCGGAGTTTCTACTTCAACTTCCATTATGGGTTCAAGGAGAACCGGTTCTGCTTTCTTAGCTGCATCCTTAAAGGCAAGTGCTCCGGCTACTTGGAAGGCTATATCTGAAGAGTCAACCTCGTGATAAGATCCATCAAAAAGTCTTACTCTTACGTCTACAACGGGATAACCGGCTATTATTCCGTTTTGCATAGCTTCCTTTATACCCTTCTCTACCGAAGGGATAAATTCCTTGGGAATTACACCACCGTGAATATCATCGATAAACTCAAAACCTTTTCCTCTGGGCAAGGGTTCAATTTCGATGATAGCGTGTCCGTATTGACCTCTACCACCTGTTTGTTTAATGAATTTACCTTCTCCGACAGTTTTCTTCTTAATGGTTTCTTTGTAAGCAACCTGAGGCTTACCCACGTTTACTTCAATCCCGTATTCTCTCTTCATTCTATCAACCATAATTTCAAGGTGAAGTTCTCCCATTCCGTGTATTAGGATTTGTCCTGTTTCAGAGTCAGTTGTGGCTTTGAAGGTTGGGTCTTCCTTCATAAACTTATTGAGAACTTGAGAGAGTTTTTCTTGGTCCTTCTTCGTCTTAGGCTCTATAGCCATAGAGATAACAGGGTCGGGAAATTCGAGTTTTTCAAGAATTATAGGATACTTTTCATCGCAAAGTGTATCACCGGTTGCTGCATCAAGACCTACAACTGCACAGATTTCGCCTGCAGATACTTGTTGTATTTCTTCCCTTGAATTTGCATGCATGAGAAGTAGTCTTCCCACCCTTTGTTTTTCACCCTTGGTAGCATTATAAACGTAAGAGCCTGCCTTGAGAGTTCCAGAAAACACCCTTATATAGGTTAGCTGACCTGCATACGGGTCCGACATTACCTTGAAAGCGTAAGCACAGAATGGTTCTTCATCGAGAGGTTTTCTGACTTCTTCTTCTCCTGTCTTGGGATTAATGCCTTTAACAGGTGGAAGGTCTAATGGAGAAGGTAAATAATCTACTACCGCGTCAAGTAAAGGCTGAACACCTTTGTTTTTAAACGCTGAACCACAAAGCACCGGCACGAGTTTTCTTTCTATTGTTGCTTTTCTTAAAGCTTTTCTAAGCTCATCAACTGAAATTTCCTGTCCTTCAAGGTACTTTTCCATCAATTCATCATCGGTTTCAACTATGGTTTCAATCATCTTCTCACGCCATTCTTGAGCTTTCTCTTGGTATTCAGTGGGAATATCAACTACTTCGTATTTAGCTCCGAGGGTTTCCTCAAGCCATCTGATAGCTTTCATCTCCATAAGATCAATAACACCTTCGAACTGATCTTCCGCTCCTAAGGGAATCTGTATTGCGACAGGTTTTATGGTTAGTTTTTCTTCTATTTCATTAAATACCCTGTAGAAATCCGCTCCCAATCTATCCATTTTGTTGATAAAGGCTATTCTGGGAACTTTAAATCTATCAGCCCATCTCCAGTTGGCTTCAGATTGGGGCTGAACACCTTCAACGGCGGAGAAAATAAATACTATTCCGTCGAGAACTTTCATAGAACGAACTACTTCTACGGAGAAGTCAACGTGACCGGGGGTATCAATTATGTTTATTTGATACCTTTCACCGTTTCTTGTCCAATAACAAGCTGTTGTAGCTGCGGTAATGGTTATACCCCTTTCCTTTTCTTGAGGCATCCAGTCCATAGTTGCAGCACCTTCGTGAACCTCACCTATTTTGTAGGTCTTTCCCGTATAGTAAAGAATTCTTTCGGTAGTGGTGGTTTTTCCTGCATCAATGTGAGCAACTATACCAATGTTTCTTAATTTCTCTATCGGAACCTCTCTCGCCATACCTTTACCTCCGCTTATGGAAAAAAGATTTAGCTTATATATTTTAGCTTTTTTAAAATTTAAATTTCAAGCCTTGTAGGAGCTAATTAGGAGAGTTGGAATTTACAACAGGAAGTTTAGCCAAAACATGCAGGCTTCGCCAGAACAATTTTCTTTCAACTTGTCTGCTTTTTTAAACAGGCTCTAGGGCTTTAGTTTAACACAGTTATGAAAAGATTTTTCCGAATTCTTCTAAGGGAATATTTGGCTGGGGATTTATATCCAGGGGTGCTACTACACCTCTTTTAAAACGTTCAATCCCGGCATAGGCAATCATCAATGCATTATCGGTAGATAAGTGCAGGCTTGGTATATAAAGCTCAAACCCTTCCTTTTCAGAAGCTTCTTTGAACACCTCTCTTAATCTTGAGTTTGCAGAAACACCGCCAACTACAACTAACCTTTTTACACCTGTTCGCTCAATAGCTTTGAGGGTTTTCTTTAGAAGTATCTCAATTACCGTTTCTTGAAATGAAAAAGCAACATCTTCCTTCTTTATATTTTTTTTCTTGGTAAGGAGATTAAAAACGGCTGTCTTTAGTCCGCTGAATGAGAAATTTAGGCTACCGTCATTGAGAAGTGGTTTAGGGAGTTCGTAAAGCCTTTTTCCCTCTCTCGCGAGTTTATCTATTATAGGACCTCCGGGATATCCCAGACCGAGCATCTTAGCTACTTTGTCGTAGGATTCTCCTACAGCATCATCCAAGGTTCCACCGAGGAATTCGTATTCCCCGAAATTTTTTACTAAGTATAAATCAGTGTGTCCCCCTGAAATTACCAGTGCCAAGAAGGGATAATCTACTTTCTTTTCCAAAAAGACGGAATATATATGCCCTTCTAGGTGATGTACGGGGACTAGAGGTTTATTGTACTGGTAGGCAATGGCTTTTGCAAAGGCAACACCTACCACCAGAGAGAGGATTAATCCGGGAGTTAAGGTGAAGGAAACAAAATCTATGTCTTTTAAATCGAAATTAGTTTCCTTTAATAGCCTGTCTAGTAAAGGAACAATGTTTCTTGTATGTTCCCTTGCGGAAAGCTCAGGCACAACCCCGCCGAAGGGAGAATGGATAACAGCTTGCGACAGAATAATATCCCCTATAACTCCCCTTTCGTCGCCGTAAATTGCAAGTGCAGTTTCATCACAGGAAGTTTCCACCGCAAAGGTTATCATCCTACTTTCTTAAGTTCCTGTTTCTTTTGGAGAATTTCAAGAGCCTTTCTCAGTTGAACATCTATATCTGGCAACAGTATAACCTTTTCCGTGTGACCCTCAAAGCGTAATTTCCTTATGGTTTCAAATAGCTTATTCCAAGTTTTTTCGTCCATTTTAACTTCCACATCGGGTTTTATTCCTTTCTTATGTATAAGTCTTCCTTTAGGAGTATAGTAGTAAGCAATTGTAAGTTTTATCGCCGAACCATCCTCCAGCGGAATTAGATTTTGAACTGAAGCCTTACCAAAAGTCTTTTCACCTACAAGTGTAGCCATATGGTAATCTTGAAGAGCTCCCGCAACTATTTCCGAAGCACTGGCAGAACCTTTGTTTACTAAGATAACTATAGGAAGGTTTTTAGTTATAGGTTCCTTTTCTGCAAAATACTTGTGTAGCTCTCCTTTCCTACCCTTTGTATAAACTATAAGTTTACCTTTGGGGACAAATATATCTCCTACATCCACAGCTTCGGAAAGAAGTCCTCCGGGATTATTCCTGAGGTCCACGATAAATCCGTAAACTCCTTGTTCCTCTAAATCCTTTATTGCCTTTTCAAGACTTCTTGCTGTTCCTGAAGTAAACTGGGAAATCTTTATGTACCCTATACCTTTGTAATTTACATATTTAACACTTGGAACCTTTATACGGGCACGAACAATAACAACCTCAATGGGTTTACCTTTACCCTTTCTGAGAATAGTTAGTTTTACCTCTGTACCCGGTTTACCCCTAATTTTTTTGACTACATCCATAAGGGACATGTTAAAGGTATCTTCCCCGTTTATGGCGATAATTATATCACCGGGTCTTAAACCTGCTTTCCAAGCTGGAGTTCCTTCAATAGGTGAAACCACAATGGGTCTTCCGTTCTCCATAGTTATCTCTATTCCTACTCCCCCGAACTCACCTTCTGTCTCTGACATAAATTCTCTGTACTGTTCAGGTGTAAAGAAATCGGAAAAAGGGTCAAGTGAAGATACCATTCCATCTATTGCACCGTATATTAGCTTTTTTATTGGTACCTGTTCAACATAGTTATTTTCAACTATTTTCAGAACTTCAGAAAAAAGCTTCAGATAAAAGTATTTATCTTCTTCTTTACCATTATCGGCACTTTGTCCCAATATAAATCCTACCAGAAACATTAAAGCCAGTACGGGGATAAAACTAAGTTTCTTCATCTTCCCTCCTTTTGAAAGATAATTTCCTTTATGTCCTTCATTGTAAATGAAGCATTTCCAATGTCAGACAATGCAGTGCAGAAAGCATGAGATGATATATCAAAAACTTCCTCCTTACCTCCTTTCAACTTTATTCTGACTATAGCTTTGTCTCCTGAAACGTTTAGGATTTCCAATTTCTCTACGTTGGTAAGAGATATAGAATACTCCACCTTTCCTTTTTTCACCTTTATGTAGGATAATCCTTCGCAAGTGGGGCTCTTCAATTGGTGTTTTTTGCCCTCTTTATCTATCACCACTATGGATATATTTTTTACCTCTGGGGGAGCACCTACAGGCTCTGCCATGGAAAAGGATAACACGGGAATCAATAAAGCACTAAAAAGGAATTTCTTCATAAGATTTTATTGTATAAAAATTTAAAATGCTGAAACTAATTGTAAAAAACGGATACCTGGTTGACCCTTCACAAGGACTTGAAGGGAAGTACGACGTATTAATAGAAAATGGGAAGGTAAAGAGCATAGACAAAAGTATATTTATCCCGGATGCGGAAATCGTAGATGTTGAAGGTTTGATTGTATCCCCCGGATTCATCGATATCCACGTTCATTTTAGGGACCCGGGACAAACCTATAAGGAGGATATTGCCAGTGGTAGCAGGTGTGCTGTGGCAGGTGGGTTTACAACGGTTGTATGTATGCCGAACACCAATCCACCCATAGATAATCCCAATGTGGTTGATTACATTTTAGAAAAGGCTAAAAAGGTTGGTCTTTGCAGGATACTTCCCGCAGGGACTATAACGAAGGGAAGAAAGGGAAAAGATTTATCGGATTTATACACACTAAAAAATGCGGGATGTGTAGCTTTCACAGATGACGGAAGTCCTGTTATGGATTCAAACATAATGAGGAAGGCTATGGAGCTTTCCGCTCAACTGGATAGGGTTATCTTGGACCACTGTGAGGACGATAAGCTTGCCTACGGAGCTATAAATGAGGGTGAGGTATCAGCACTTCTCGGTCTTTCGGAACGTTCTCCGGAAGCGGAGGAAATACAGATAGCACGAGATGGCATACTGGCGTATCATACAGGGGCGAGAGTTCACATACAGCATGTCAGTACAAGCTTAGGAATAGAACTAATAAAATACTTTAAGGAGAGGGGAGTAAGTATCACGTGTGAAGTAAATCCAAACCATATAGCTTTTACCGAAAGGGAAATTTTGTTCTGTGGAGGAAATGCCAGAGTTAACCCACCGCTCAGAAAAGAAAAGGATAGAAAAGCCCTAATAGAGGCTATAAGGGAAGGAATTATAGATTGTTTTGCTACGGACCACGCACCGCATCAAACTTTTGAAAAAGAAATCGTAGAGTTTTCCTCGCCGGGAATAATAGGGCTACAAACGGCACTTCCGATGGCACTGGAACTGTACAGGAAAGGAATAATTCCCTTAAAAAGGGTAATAGAACTCTTTACAATAAATCCTGCAAAAATTTTGGGGTTAGAACTCGGAAGTTTAAAACCCGGAAAACCTGCGGATATCACGATTTTTGACCCAAGCAGAGAATGGGTTCTGAATGAGGAAACCAATTTTTCTAAAAGCAGGAATACTCCCTTGTGGAATAAGATTTTAAAAGGTAAAGTGATATATACCATAAAAGAAGGAAAAATAGTGTATAAGGATTAAGTGTTATGGGAATATTTATAGAGGATTTACTCCATTTTGGGAACCTCATAGACAATGAGGTAGAAGTAAATTTAAGTCCAGAAAATTTTAAGAAAGCTTTTTCAAACTTGGATTTTGAGTTCACAGACGATGTTATGAGGATAAAAGGAAAGAAACGAATTCTCTTTCTCAGTAAAGCCTTTGAGTTCAGGGGAAAAGAGAAAACTAATAGGGTTTATAACTCGAGGGAAGATGACAAATTAAGTGATTTCGGAATATATTTAAAAATTCTTTCACCCGATAGACTGAACATTTTGGAAAAAGATAGCAGATTTCAAAGGGAAGATGAATACCTCAAGTTTAGTATTTTGGATGTTTTTAAAATACCAGAAAGTTCTAAAACAGTTCAGAGACAAGCTCGAAATCACCAAATATAAGATAAAGATGGATTATCCATTTTTCTTACTGTAGTCAAGTGATTAATGGGTTGTACAAACTGAACATAAGTCAAAGCTCCTTAGAACCATTTCCGCTTTGAGTTCGCTGTCTAATCCTATAATAGCTTTTTTTGCAACGCCCAAGTATTTATTGCATCTGGGTCCAAGATTCCATTGAGATGGTGTGATAATTTCGTATTTCATTATCTTTCCTTTCTCAACTACAACCTTATGGATAAGGGTTCCCCGTGCAGCTTCGATAAAGCTCACTCCTTGACCGCTTGCCTGTTTATTTATGTCTCCTTCAAAGGATTTTTCATCTAGGTGTTCTATTAATTTTTCAAGAAGTTTTTCTATAAGACTCAGAAGTTCCCAAATCTCCAGTACTCTTGCCGATACACGTGTAAGATAGCTGTCCTCGTATAGAGAGTACAGTTTCTTTACAAAAGGATTTTCATAGAGGAGCTGTCTTGCAAGAGGGCTGGTTTCATAGGGAAGCCCTTTATACCTTACAGGTCTGGCTTTTGTATAATCCGGCGGATTGAGTTCTTTAACTTCTTCAAGATTAAACTTACAACGTTTCCCTTTACCCTTCTTGTAAGAAGGTTTCAAACAAATATATATACCACCCAAAAGACATTCTTTTTCCTTACCCAAACTCTTTGCCTCTACTTTCCATTCGAAGAATTCGTTTCTTGAACAACCCCAGTGAGCCAGAGAGTCGTAATATTCTCTTGGTCTACCAAGTTCATCGAGATTTAACCTTTCCTTTCTTTTGATTTTCAAAAGAGTTCCCGTTATCCATTCAGGATTAGCAGGACAACCCGATAGATTTATAACGGGGTACCCTTTCCCGGCAATAAAGCCCTCTCCCAGAATGCCACCCTTTTCCTTGAATCTGAATTGCAAGCCTGAAACATCTTTATTCTTCAG
Organism: Aquifex aeolicus; assembly: GCA_015662815.1. Classification (GTDB taxonomy): domain Bacteria; phylum Aquificota; class Aquificia; order Aquificales; family Aquificaceae; genus Aquifex; species Aquifex aeolicus_A. Next base: position 7,689 of record DQTK01000070.1, read on the forward strand.
TACCAGAATATTACCGTAAACTGCACAACTTCCGACAGCAATAACGTAATCCGCTATGTTACAGAGCTTCTTTACAATTTCATCTTTCCTCTTAACGGCTCCTTCTACAACCAAAATATCTAGTTTTCCTTTCTTTAGAACCTTTTCTACTGCCTTCTCTTCACTTTCTGTCGAAAAGGAAGGATGAAACAGAACTTCAAACTATTCAAAAACTAAGTTTGCCTCTTCGGAACTCAGAAGTGAATGGGTATTCCCGCAACAAGAAAGTCTCTGGAGCCAGATAAGATTCATTTAAAGGGCAATGGTCGGGGTGACCGGACTCGAACCGGCGACCTCTGGCCCCCCATGCCAGCGCGCTACCACCTGCGCTACACCCCGTCTGATATATTTATTATAGCGAAGAATTCAGAGAAGACAATTAACTTAGTAAGGCTAAAGCTTTCCTAAGATTTCCCTTAGCTTCTCCTTCAGTTTTTCTAAATCGTCCTCTTCGGAAATACCTAAATAATCTAACAGTTTCTTTACACTTACCCATTTTTTAAGAACCATTCCTTGAGTAATCAATTTCTCAAAGGGTTCATCATTTTTTACCAAGCCTAAATCCTTAAGGAATTTTTGGAAAAACCTAGCGTAGAGAAGGTGTAGTACAGCATGTTCAATCCCGCCTATGTAAACATCAACGGGCATCCAGTAATCACTTTTCTCTTTACCGAAGGGCTCTTTTTCATTCTTAGGGTCACAAAATCTCAAGAAGTACCAAGAACTATCAAAGAACGTATCCATAGTATCCGTTTCCCTTCTGGCCTTTGAACCGCATTTCGGACAGGTTGTATTTACAAATTCTTCGGATGTTTCCAGAGGGTTTCCTTGCCCGGTAAACTTGACATCAAGAGGAAGTTCTACAGGAAGCTCGTCTTCAGGTACTGGAACCATTCCGCACTTTTCACAGTAAACTACGGGAATTGGTGTTCCCCAGTACCTTTGTCTGGAAATATTCCAATCTCTCAATCTGTAAGAAAGCATCCTTTTGCCTAATCCCTTTTCACCGAGCCATGCGGTTATCTCCTTTTTTGCGGTTTCATTATCCAATCCGTTGAACTTATCCGAGTTAATGAGAGTTCCCTTTCCTTCATAGGCACCTTTTTCAAAATTCCACCCCTTTTCGGGCTTAATTACCACCTTTAGAGGGAAATTGTATTTTCTTGCGAATTCCCAATCTCTCTGGTCATGGGCGGGAACACACATTATAGCTCCTGTACCATATTCGTAAAGAACATAATTTGCACTCCATACGGGAATTTTCTCACCTGTCGCCGGATTCGTAGCGTAAACACCTAAGAAAATACCTTCTTTTTCCTCTTCCGTAGTCCTTTCACGGGTTGACATTTTCTTCATTTTTTCGACAAAATTTTCCACATCGGCATAAGAAATATTGCAGAGTTTCTCCCCTATACAAGCTAAAACTTGGACAAGTGGATGTTCAGGCGCTAAAACCACGAAGGTAGCTCCGAATATAGTGTCAGGTCTTGTGGTAAAAACCTCTATGTATATTCTCTTTTCTTTTAGGAAAGTATCCCTTAATTCTTCGGGAATGCACTCTACTAATTTTTCCGGCTCGTCAATTTCTATAAAGAATTTAATGAGTGCCCCTTCAGAACGTCCTATCCAGTTTCTTTGCTGAGCCAGAACCTTTGATGGCCACTTTCCTTCCAGTTTCTTTAAGTCTTCTAAGAGTCTATCCGCATAAGCTGTAATCTTTAAAAACCAAGAGGGAACTTCTTTTTGAACTATAGGGGTTCCGCAACGCCAACATTTTCCATCTATAACCTGTTCGTTTGCAAGAACCGTTTGGTCGTGGGGACACCAGTTCACTTTTGCGGTTTTTCTGTAAGCGATACCTCTTTCCAGCATTTTCAGGAAAATCCATTGATTCCACTTGTAATATTCGGGTACACATGTAGCTATTTCTCTCTCCCAGTCATAGGAAAACCCTAGCATTTTCAATTGTTTTTTCATGTAATCTATGTTTTTGTAAGTCCA
>DQTK01000136.1 GCA_015662815.1 Aquifex aeolicus
AGCACCAATGGAACACCTATTAAAGCTACTATGAGCATTGCTTTTAGAGTTGTTTCGGATGAAGATGAGTTGTATATAGTTAAGGAATTCACAGAATTTTCAAAGGGATTTTCGTCATAGGTTGATGGTACCAAAGTAGGATATATACTTGCAAAGGCTATAACTATTAAACCGAAAATTGTTATGGATGAGAACCAGAAAGAAAGAGAGTATTTACCCTTATTTAGTGAAGCTATAACTTTAAGATATGCCATAAGTGTAACAGGTAGTATTGGGAATATAAATATCCTTATGAAGAAGTTATGGATAAGCTCGAAATGGTAAATCATCGTAAGAATGTGAACTATTATGTATAAAACTGTTGTACCAAACCAGAATTTTTTAGCAAAGCTTGCAGCTCTCTCCGAAAGTTCCCCTGTGGTAGTCATAGCTATATAAATCGAACCATGCATAGCTACAAAGCTGAGAGTTAACAATGCTATGAATAAAGCATAAGGGTTTAATATATTAAATATTAATCCCGTATAGGAACATGTCGGGTCTGCACATAGGATATGAGTTTTGATAACTTCTCCGTAAACTTCCCTTTCAACAAGTTTGACAGGTAAACTCTTTATTACATTACCTAAGGCTAAACCGAAAAGAAATGTAGTTCCAAAGCTCCCCGCAACGAATAAAATATCCATAAACTTTTTTAAACCGGGAGTTGGCATCTTGCCTCTGTACTCCAGACCTATGGCTCTGAGAATCAACATAAAAAGTATTAGAATGAAGGGTATGTATAATCCGCTAAAGAGGATTGCATAGGCTACAGGAAATGCCGCAAAAAGTGCCCCACCTGCCAATATAAGCCACACTTCGTTAGCATCCCATATAGGACCTATTGCATTCAATATGAGTCTTCTGTCTTCCTCGGTTTTGGCCACAAGGGGATAAACGATACCTGCCCCCAAATCGAAACCATCAAGAACCGCATACACAGCGATGATGAAACCAAGTAGGATAAACCAAACAACGGGAAGAAATTCCATCACACCACCTCCTGAGGTAAACTTTCTGGACCCTTCTTAACTTTGAACACCGTTAATCCAGCAAATAGGAGAAATACAAAAGAATAAATCACTGTAAACAGAATTATTGAAGTAAGTATCTGAGCCGGAGGTAATGGAGAAACTGCATGTTTCGTCTGAAGTATATAGTACACTACCCAAGGTTGTCTTCCCACTTCGGCAACCGCCCAACCGAGTATATTGGTAATTATCGGAAGAGGTATTGAAAATACAAGAAGTTTTAAGAGAAACTTTCTTTCCTCTAAGCTGTTCCGCAATGTGTAGAAGAAACCTAAAGTTGTTATCAAAGCGAAGAAGAATCCTAAAAATACCATTACCCTGAGACTTAAATAGGGTATCCATACAGGTGGGATGTCTTCTTCGGTAATGTAGAGAGACATTCTACCCGAAAATTGCCTTGGGTCCAGCCAGAGTTCCGGGAGCTCCTCATCTTTTACTTCTTCTCCTTTAGCTATCCTTTGATATACCTTTATTAAATCCTTAATCCCATATATCTTTGCATCCGGGTCGTGATAAGCCAAAATACTCAATAGCTTTGGAATTTCAATTCCGGGAATAATTTCAAGTCCTGCCCCTGGCTCAGTTTCCCATTTCCCTTCCATTATAGCCAGTTTTAGCGGTTGAGTTTTGGCTACCTGATAGCCATGAAGGTCCCCTACTATTATCTGGAGTAAGGATGCTATCATTCCAACCGTCACCGCAATCTTTAAGGATTCCTTAGCTACATCTACATGCTTTCTTTTGAGAAGGTAATAGGCGGATATTCCCGCTACGAAAATGGTCCCTGTAATTGCTCCCGCAAGAAGCATATGGGCAAACCTAAAAAGAGTGGAGTAATTAATAACAGCACCGAAGAAGTCTTCAAGCCTTGCTACACCATTCTCGATGTAAAAACCCTTGGGGGTTTGTTGCCAAGAATTAGCAACTAAGATCCAAAGTGCAGACAAGTTAGATCCTAAAGCAACCATCCAAGCGGAAAAAGCGTAAAACTTAGGGCTTATCCTATCCCTTCCAAAGAGCAGAACTCCAAGGAATACGGATTCAAGGAAGAATGCAAATATTGCCTCTATGGCGAGAGGAGCACCGAAGATATCCCCGACCATCTTGGAATATTCGGACCATGCTGTTCCGAATTCAAACTCCATAACTATACCTGTCACAACTCCGGCGGCAAAGTTTATAGCAAATAGAGTGGTCCAGAATTTACCCATATTTTCGTATAAAAGCTTCTTTTTACTGTCTTCTTCCTTAGCCCACTTGGTCCAGATAATGGCAAGCAGGAAGGAAAGACCGAGTGTTATAGGAACAAATAAAAAGTGGTACATAGCTGTTAGACCAAACTGAATCCTTGCTAGAAGTATAGCATCCATTTCCTTCCACCTCCATTTGTTAGTATATTCTAACTAAAAGTTATGAAAAATTCAAATATTG
>DQTK01000096.1 GCA_015662815.1 Aquifex aeolicus
ACTTCTTTCCTTAAGTTCCCTATCTCATCCCTTATTCTCATCATCTTCCTCACAACCTTCTCCCCTTTGAAATATATTCGGTCTGAGCTCGCTTAAAAAAGTAGACAGGTTGAAAGAGAAGGAGTTTTTTATTGTCTTTCTTTACCTTAACATTACTCCCCTCTTCCTGTTGTAAATCCCAACTCCCCTAATTATCAAACAGGCTCCTTTAATCTTGCCCTTTTATTTATCAAATAGTATAATTACTTATTCGCTTCAAGATTGAGAGGTGAATGCAATGAAGACTTACAGGATTAAGCCTAACGAGGTTGAAAGAAAGTGGTGGGTAGTGGATGCTACCGGGAAAACTCTGGGCAGGCTTGCCAGTGAAATAGCTAAAATCTTGAGGGGAAAACATAAGCCCTACTACCAGCCCGATGTTGACTGTGGAGATTTTGTTATTGTGATAAACGCGGAAAAGGTGAGAATTACCGGAAAAAAGCTGGAACAGAAAAAGTATTACTGGCACAGTAGATATCCCGGAGGATTAAAAGAAAGGACGCTGAAATGGATGCTTGAGAACAAACCTGAAGAGGTTATAAGACTTGCCGTAAAAAGAATGCTTCCTAAGAATAGGTTAGGACACAGAATGCTTAAAAAGTTAAAGGTTTACAGGGGTACTGAACACCCTCATCAAGCTCAAAAACCTGAACCTCTGGAGGTTGAAGTATGATGCAAAAGCTTAAGGATTTTAAGCTTACTCCTGAGAACTCTTACTATGCTACGGGAAGGAGAAAGGAAGCTATTGCAAGGGTTTGGCTTCTCAGAGACCACCCGAATACCTTTATAGTTAGGTCCGATAAGACGAGAAAAGAATACGATATGAAACAATATGTTCAAAGGGAAACGCTGTTTAACAAAATTATGTATCCCTTTAAGGTTGCAGGGCAGGAAGGAAAATTTGGAATATACGCAACAGTTAGGGGAGGAGGAATTTCTGCACAAGCTGAAGCTATAATGTACGGTGTTGCAAAAGCTCTTCTTCAGCACAATCCCGATTTAAGACCTACACTTAAAAAAGCAGGACTTCTTACAAGAGATTCTAGGGAAAAGGAAAGAAAGAAATACGGTCAAATGGGTGCAAGAGCAAAATACAGATGGAGCAAACGTTAAGGGTTTCTATATTTGGGGCTACCGGTTACACCGGGATAGAGCTCCTTCGTTCTCTTCTAGTTCATCCCTTTGTTGAGATAACAGATTTAGTATCAAAAAGTTATATAGGGCAAAAAGTAGGTGAAGTTCTTCCTTCTCTTTCCGCTACTTATATATCCGATATTGAGTTTGTAGAAGAACCAAAGGAGGAATACGATATTGCTTTTTTATGTTTACCTCACGAGGTCTCCTACAAATTAGTTCCTAAGCTCTTGAAAGAAGATAAAAAGGTAATAGACCTATCCGGTGCATATAGGATAAGGAATGCAGAAGTTTATGAGGAGTTCTATGGTTTTAGGCACGAAAATAGAGAATTGCTTGAGGAAGCAGTTTACGGTCTACCGGAAATTTTCAGAAAAGATATAAAACAGGCTCAACTTATCGCAAATCCGGGATGCTATCCTACGGCTACCCTTTTGGGTTTGTATCCTTTTATGAGGGAAGGAATAGAATTTGGTGAGATTATTGTCCACGCACTTTCCGGTATAAGCGGTGCAGGGAGAAAACCAAAACAACATTTTCACTTTCCTGAAATGACAGAGAACTTTTTTAACTACTCTGTCGAGAAACACCGTCACACTCCCGAAATGGAAGATGTAATAAGGAGAATTAATGGAAGAGAGGTAAGAATTCGTTTTACACCTACCGTGGTTCCCGTATCGAGGGGTATGATTTCCACAATCTACTTAAAAGCGGAAAAGGTAGATATTAAAGAATTATTCAAAGAAGTGTATAAGGAAGAGATATTTATAAAGGTAATAGATAAACCTCCTCACACTAAATGGGTTTTAGGAACAAACTACTGCTTTATCTATCCGTATTACGATAAAAGGACGGATACTTATGTGATTATTTCTTCAATTGATAACTTAGGTAAGGGAGCATCTCTTCAGGCTATACAGAATATGAACATAATGTTGGGATTTGATGAAGGCGATGGTTTATTGCAGACATCTATCTTTCCTTAAGATGTTATACTAATAACTCAAATGAAGGTAAAGGTGGATAGGGAGGAGCTGGAAGAAGTACTTAAAAAAGCAAAAGAGAGCACAGAAAGGAAAGCTGCACTTCCGATATTGGCAAATTTTCTTTTAGTTGCAAAGGGAGAAAACCTTACCATAAAAGCTACAGACCTTGAAAATTATCTGGTTATTTCAGTAAAAGCTGAGGTAGAAGATGAAGGAGAGCTTTGTGTACATTCTCAGAAATTTTACGAGATTATAAAAAATCTAACTTCGGCATACGTTAACCTTTATCTTGAAGGAGAAAAATTAGTAGTAATAGGTGGAAGAAGCACATATAAACTTCCCACTGCTCCTGCGGAGGATTTTCCGGAATTTCCGGAGATAGTTGAAGGAGAAGAAATTCTTTCGGGAACAGTTTTATTAAACGGTATTGAAAAAGTCGAATACTCCATAGCAAAGGAAGAAGCAAATATAGCTCTCCAGGGAATGTACCTCAGAGGACATGAAGGAAGGGTTCACTTTGTAGGTTCAGATGGGCACAGGTTAGCCCTTTATGAACCAGAGGGTTCTTTTTCCAAGGAAGTACTTATTCCGAAGAAGAGCTTAAGGGTTTTAAAGAAGTTGATAACTGGTATAGAAGATATTAAGGTTGAAAAGAGCGAGGAAGAAGCTTTTGGATATTTTACCACCAATGAATGGAAGCTTGCAGTCCGTCTTCTGGAAGGAGAATTTCCGGATTATCTTAGCGTAATCCCTGATGAATTTACCGCCGAGGTCCTCTTTGAAGTTGAAGAAGTTTTAAAGGTTCTTAAAAGACTAAAAGCATTAGGTGAAGAAAAAGTTTTTCCGGTAAAGATTTCCCTCACGGATAATCTGGCGATTTTTGAGTTTGCAGACCCTGAGTTTGGTGAAGCTAAGGAGGAAGTAGACGTAGAATACGCGGGAGAACCCTTTGAAATAGGTTTTAACGGTAAATACTTAATGGAAGCTCTTGATGCCTACGATAGTGAAAGGATCTGGTTTAGGTTCACATCTCCCGATACGGCTACCCTATTGGAAGCGGAAGATTATGAAAAGGATCCTTACAAATGTATAATCATGCCGATGAGGTTATGAAAATGAATAGGTGGATATTAATTTCGCTTGCTTTTATGCTTGCAATTCCTGTTTTTTCCGAAGCGAGATCCAAAAGTAGAGATAAAAAGTATTACGCTTACAAGTATAGAAAATACAAAAAAAAGTATAAAAAAAGATACTGGATAATAAGGCACCCGTTTAAAGCAAATACGAAAGTAAATGCGGATTATCTAAAGCTCCAAGAAATGGTTAGGGATTTATTCTAAAGAGAATGGATAAGGATAGTTTTAAGATTATCGAAGAGTTAAAAATCCGCCAGGGGGATACGTGGCGCGTATTTAAAATAATGAGCGAGTTTGTCTACGGTTTTGATGAGCTCGCTGACGTGGGTCCTGCCGTCACATTCTTCGGGAGTTCCAGAGCAAAGGAAACGGATAAATATTACAAACTTGCTTATGAGACGGCACTTAACCTGGGTAAACTGGGATTTACTATAATTACGGGCGGCGGACCGGGAATAATGGAAGCGGCAAACAGAGGAGCCCACGATAGCGGGGCAGAGAGTATAGGTTTGAATATAAGTATTCCTCGTGAACAAGTTCCCAATAAATATCAAACCAAGTCTTTGCAGTTCAAGTATTTCTTTGTAAGAAAGGTAATGCTTCTTAAATACGCTATGGCTTATGTTATATTTCCGGGAGGATTCGGAACTTTTGATGAACTATTTGAAGCTCTTACTTTAATTCAAACGGGGAAAAGTCATAAGTTTCCGCTAATTCTTTTCGGAAGCGAGTATTATTCTGGTCTTCTTAACTTCATGAAAAACACTATGGTAAAGTACGGAACAATAGATAAAGAAGACTTAAACCTAATGATATTAGTAGATGAACCCAAGGATGTAGTAAAGCACATAATGGAAAGAGCCAGAGAGAAGTATGAACATCTTAAGCGTTTCGGACAGTCATACTTTCTAAGGAGTCTTGAGAAAATATTAAAAAGATATGAGGCTTTTACATATTTCTGATATACATGCAGGAAAGAGTTTAGGCAGGGTTTCAAGAAACCAGGATGTAGCTTACGCTTTAGAACAAATAGTAGCTTTCTGTAAAGAAAATAAACCTGAATTGGTTTTAGTTGCGGGAGATGTATTTGATAAGGCAAACCCGGATAATGAAGCAAAAGAAATTGTTTTTGACTTCTTTCTTCAATTAAATTCTCTCGGCATACCTTCGGTGGTAATTTCGGGAAATCACGACAGCTACGACTTTATGAAAAGTCTCAGCAAACTACTTAAAGTGATAAACACCTTTGTATTCCATAAGCCCGACCTTGAAAATGGAATTTTTGAATTTAACAACCTGAAAGTAGCGTGTTTGCCCTATCCCTCTGAGAGGGTTCTTACGAGAGCAGGTGAAGACGCAAAACTTTCTTATGCCGTTGTAGTTGAAAAGGCATTAAAGTATCTATATTCAAAAGTTTCGGGTGCTACCTTTAAAGTTTTATTGACTCACCTGTTTGTAGCAGGTTCGAAGTTTACAAAAACCGAAAGAGAGGCATCGATAAGCCAGTATTATGCTGTAGAGCCTTCCTCAATTCCCGAAGGCTTTGATTATGTTGCACTGGGACATATACATGGATACCAAAGGTTGGAAAAGGTTGTTTCTCATGCCTATTACACGGGTTCACTTTTTCAGCTTGATTTCTCCGAATCCGGACAGGATAAATTCTTTAACCTTGTAGAACTCAAAGAAGGGGAACCTCCCAGAGTAGAGGCGGTGAAACTTTCCTTGAAAAATCCGCTACATTCGGTGGAAATAAACCAGGAGGATTATAGAAGAGAATTAGAGGAGTTGAAACTCTTAGATGGATACTTAAAAGTTCACTTGATAGTTAAAGATAAAATAAAGGTTAATTTGGTGGTAGACACTATAAAGGAAGTTCTCGGGGAGAAACTTATCAAGCTTGAACTCTTAACTCCTGAAGAAATCCTAAGTAGAAAAATCAAAGAGTATAAGGAAATAACAAAAGTTAATCTTTTTGAGCTTTATAGGGAATACTTTAAAGAAAACTATAAAAAAGAGCTTCCTAAGGAAATACTCGAAACCGTCATAGCTCTTTATGAAAAAGCAAGTAAGGAACTATGAATCCCGAA
>DQTK01000079.1 GCA_015662815.1 Aquifex aeolicus
CTTCCGAAGAGAAGGCATTTCTGAACTCCTTTAAACTGGGAAAGTTTTTCCTCCAGTTCTTTATGATATCTGGTATAGCCTGATACCAGTTGGGAAGCTCCCGAGCCAAGACCGTAATCTTTCAAAGCTTTTATACTCGCTTCGATAACCTCGGGATGTTTTCTCAAACCCAGATAGTCGTTGGAACAGAAATCTTTTAAACCTTCTACGTTTATCCTTTCCCTATATAGGTTTTGTTTCCTTATTTCTTCAAGTTCCCTTCTTAGCCACTTCACCTTAAACTAAGAATAGCGTTTATATCAGAGCATGTAATATGGGGTTCCGTTCCCTTTACAAATACCATGTCAACTCCTTCACAAGTTTCATCGGCTATTACCAGGTCTTTCGGATTTATCTTCACTATTATGTTTTCAGGTGGTAGATCGAAGTCTTCTTCGGGGTACATTTCTGTAATTACCTTCATATAGTCTATCCATATCGGTAGTGCTACCCTTGAACCAGACATATGCTCTCCGAGAGACTTCTTTACATCGTAACCGACCCAGACACCTGTAACTATATGGGGAGAAAATCCTACAAACCAAGCGTCCTGATAGTCATCAGTGGTTCCGGTTTTACCTGCTACTATACTTTTCATAGAGCGAGCTCTTATACCTGTACCTTCAAGAACTACAGCCCTCAACATATCAACCAAAACTCTCGTTTCAGGTTTAGGCAGAACTTCTTTACACCGGGGTTTGTTTTCTTCAAGAACTTTTCCATCAGTACTTACTATTTTCTTTATAAAAAAGGGTTTGCACTTAGTTCCCAAGTTTGCAAATACTTGATAGGCAGATGTGAGTTCAAGAGGTGTTACTTCAACAGTTCCGAGAGCTAAAGAATAATACGGTTTTAAATTATCAAGGCCTACTTTCTTCCCAACATCGAGAACGATTTCAAAACCTATTTTATCCAGTAAGTTCACCGCTGCAGTGTTTATGCTACGAGCCAGAGCGTATCTTAATGTTACTCTTCCATACTCTTTCTCTTCATAATTTTTAGGAATCCAATCTTCTCCTTTTGAAGGGTCGTAGTAAGGTTTCGGAGAAGCATCTATGATTGATATTTGGGTCATACCTTTGAGAATTGCTCCCATATAGATTATGGGCTTTATAGCGGAACCGGGTTGTCTTAAAGCTTTAGTTGCCCTGTTAAATTGAGAGTAAATATAACTTCTTCCACCTACTATAGCCTTTATTTCTCCCGTTTTTACATCAATACTTACTAAACTTCCCTCTAAATCAGGTATGATTTCCACTCTATTTCCGTATAGATAGCGTACAAAAACGTATTTATGTCCCTTTATGTTCAGATTTTTAATTTCTCCGTGTAATTTTCTTCCGTGTATTTCAACTTTCATAAAATTTCCATCGTATTTTAGTATCTTTGCTACGTACACTTTTCCTCTTTTAAGATTTTTAAGTTCCTTTTCTTTTTCATAAGCTCTTTTCATATCTTCTTCTGTTTCTGGCAAAAACGGTATTCCTATTATCTTTGCTACCCTGTTCAGACCTTCTTTCAGAGATTTTTCAGCCTGTCTTTGATAATCAATATCTATGGTAGTGTATATTTTCAGTCTTCCCTTATATGCGAGTTCTCCGTACTTTCTAAAGACATACTCTTTTACCATATCTAGCAGATAATCGGAATATTTATACTTATTTTCCTTCTTAACAATCAAAGGTTTATTTATAGCCTCTTCGTATTCCTCTTGGGTGATAAATCCCTCTTCATACATTCTTTTTAGAACAAAGTTTCTCCGTTCGAGTGCTCTGTCGGGGTGATAGAAAGGGTTGTACTTTGCAGGAGCTTTCGGAAGTCCTGCCAAAAGTGTAGCCTCTTCTAAGGAAAGTTCCCATACATGTTTACCGAAATAAACCTGAGATGCAGCTTCTACACCGTAGCTACCGCTTCCGAGATATATCTGATTCAAGTACAGCTCCAAGATTTTTTCCTTATTAAAGCTCCTTTCGATTTTTATAGCAAGAAGTGCTTCCTTCAATTTTCTTTCAAAAGTTCTTTTAGGGGTAAGAAACAGATTTTTAGCTAACTGCTGGGTTATGGTACTTCCTCCTTGAACTATTTTGCCCGCTCTATAGTTAGCTAGTGCAGCCCTTATAATGGCTAACGGGTCTACTCCGAAATGATGCCAGAAATTCCTGTCTTCCACCGCTATAAAGGCATTTATCACGTAGTTAGGAATTTTTTCCAATGGGACGTAAAACCGTTTTTGGGTTCCTATCGTTCCGTAGTATCTTCCTTTCGCATCGTAAACTTCCGAAGCCTGAGGAGGTGTCCAGGTTTCAAGGAGCTTAGGGTCAGGTAGGTTTTTGTAGATAATGTAAAAAAAGACAGCGAGGACTCCTAAAAAAAGTAGTAATAAAGTCCCTAAACCTAGGAATATTTTTTTTACCATAGCAAATTAAATAAATATATTACTTTTTTACTTTCATGAAAAAATAAGAACTCAAATAAACAAAGGAAGAAATCGAAGGCCAACAAATCGGATAAAGAAGATCACGGAAACTTAATTTACATTTGGTTTCGGGGTGTTCTTGGTAGATGCGGGAAGAACTGGAACCTCTAAAGCGTGCTTCGGTATTTCTCCGGTAAGTGCTTTTAGGAAGGCTACTATATCTTTAACTTGTTGGTCGGTTAGCTCTTTCCCGAGCTGGGTTTTAGCCATAATTCTAACAGCATCTTCTAAACTCCAGACGCTTCCATCATGGAAATACGGATATGTATGTTCTATGTTTCTCAAAGATGGAACTTTGAACACAAACATATCTCCTTCTTTTTTGGTTACTCCAAATCTTCCAAAGTCCACTTTTATTGTAGGTTTTTCCTTTAAAACGTATGGGAATGTAACTTTCCAGTATTCTGTAATCGCTCCAAATTTTGTAAACATATGACCTCCCACTCCTGCGCCGTTATGGCAACCTGCACATCCAACCTCAATGAATGTTTTGAGTCCTCTTTTTTCTTGTTCGGTAAGCGCTTTGGTGTTTCCTTTGAGAAACTCATCAAATCTGGAAGGAGTCATCAAAGTTCTTTCAAAAGCTCCAATAGCTTTTCCTATGTTTTCATACTTTAAGGGCTCCTTATCGTTAGGGAATGCTTTTTTAAATAACTCAACGTACTCAGGTATGGATTTTAAAGTCTTTACAACATTTTCCTCAGTATTAGCCATCTCAATTGGGTTTACTATGGGACCTAAAGCTTGTTCTTCAACATCCTTTGCTCTTCCATCCCAGAACTGTGCTATATGTATTGCAGCGTTGTATACCGTTGGTGCATTTCTGGGACCTATTGCCCACCTATGTCCTATAGATGTAGGCAGGTTATCTACACCGTACCTTGCAAGATTGTGACAAGTATTACAACTAATAAGTCCGCTCTTGGAAAGTCTTGGTTCATAATATAGCATCTTTCCGAGCCTGACTTTCTCAGGGGTTATGGGATTTTCAGGATTTTCAGCCACCTTAGGTAGAGGTTTGAAGTATTGTTTCGCAAGTTTGAGAAGTTCCATATCTTCCTTAGTTGCTTTTTCCGCTGCGGCAATTCCCATTCCCGTGAACAGGGCTATAAACAATGCAAATTTTTTCATGGCATCACCTCCTATTTGAAAATTATTACCTTTTAATTATAGTATCAAATTTTTTTAAACTCCACTTGATGCTCTCTTCATAAGGAATGGGTTCTCTTTTGCAAATTACTTTTATTCCTTGGGATTCTGCTCCGTCAGTAACAGCTCCGCAAGTATTTGGTTTCCACATCATCCTCATCTGGTCAGAGGAGAAAGGGGGAGGTTCCAAGATTTTCTCAATTAGAAGTGCAGTGTAGTACATAAACCACTTCGGCAAAGGAATCGTGAAAACTTTTCTGTTCCAATAGGAAAAAATATCCTTTAGAAGTTCTCTAAAGCTAATTACCTTTGTACCACAGAGCTCGTAAATCTTTCTATCAGTTTCAGGATTTCGTAGAGCTTCCATATAAGCACACGCAACATCTCTTACGTCTATTGGTTGGAAAAGATATCTTCCGTAATCCGGAAGTGCTATTATCGGAATATACTTTGTAATTTTATACATATCAAAGAAGAGTTTTTGCTCTGAGCCTAAAATCAGCGAAGGCCTAAAAATTGTATAATTCAACCCTGAACTGATTACTTCCTTTTCCGCTAACCTTTTTGTCTGGTGATACCAAGAAGGAGCCTGATCGTGGGTTCCCAAAGCACTCATGAAAAGAAACTTTTTTACACTTATTTCCTTTGAAACTTCGATTAGGTTCCGTGTAAAAAGATAATGGACTCTGTAAAAAGTGATACCTTTGCTGGGAAGTTCATGGAGTATACCTATCAGATGTATTACAAAATCAGGCTTTATATCTTCCAATACCTCTCTTATAGAGGATTTATCCTCGAAGTTTACTTTGAAACCCTTAACCTTTTCACCTAACAGGTTTTCCAATTTCTCAGGATTTCTTACTCCCGCATAAACTTGATATCCATTATTCAATAACTCTTCTACTATATACCTTCCAACAAAACCAGTAGCTCCTGTTATAAAAACTTTCATTTTCTCACCTCCTACTAAGTTAGTAAGGTTGTAAAGTGCAAATCTTGCAATGGTATATAAACTCGGTTCCTTTTTATTAAACAGGCTCTATCTGGGTGGTTATAAAACCTTAAAATACTTTAAAATATTGTTTTAAAATATCTTCTGCAGGAGGAAAAGGTATGGATTTATACGAGTACGAAGCGTACGATAAGATTTTTAAAAAGTACGGAATACCTACTCCGAAGTATTTATTTGTTGAACACGTTACCGATGAAGTCGTTGATTTTGTAAATCAACTCGGTGAGTGTGTCGTAAAGTCCCAAGTTTTAGTAGGAAAAAGGGGAAAGGCAGGTGCGGTAAAAGTCTGTTCCAATCCTGAAGAAGCTCTTCAGGAGATAGAAACACTCCTTAAAATGCCGGTTTACGGTGAAATGCCGGTTGGTGTTCTGGTAGTGGAAAAAGCAAATATAGTAAAGGAACTTTATGCTTCTATAATGTACTCAACAGATTACAGGGCACCTGTTCTTACCCTCAGCTTAGAGGGAGGAATGGATATTGAAGAGGTTCCACCTGAAAAAGTTAAGACTTGGCCAATAAATCCTCTAAAAGGTCTTTATCCCCACATGGTAAGGAACTATCTCCTTGAACTTGGATTTCCCCACGAATACATGTCTATTTTAAGAAAATTATCCGAAGTAATAGCTAGAATGTGGGAAGCTTTCTGGGGTGCAGAGGCTAGACTTCTGGAGATAAATCCCTTAGCGATAATAGACAAGGGTGGAAAGCTGAATGTTATGGCTCTGGATGCTGTTACAAAAATAGACGATGATGCTTCTATACCTCCTGCAAAAGTTTACGGAGTGAGAACAGCTTTAAGGAGACCACCTACGGAAAGAGAAATTGCCGCAGCGGAAATAGATAAAGATGACCATAGAGGAAAAGCAGGTTCCTACGTTGAATTGGACGGAGATATTGCGATGATGACTTTCGGGGGAGGTGGTTCTACCGTTACCATAGAAACGTGCTATGAGTTAGGGCTCAAACCTGCAAACCTCACAGATATAGGAGGAAACCCGCCTGCTGAGAAAATGTACAAGATTACCAGAATCATTCTCTCAAAACCCGGCATAAGAGCAGTTCTCATAGCAGGTGGAACCGCTAACAATACAAGAATAGACGTTACACTCGGTGAAGGTGTAGCAAATGCCCTCAGGGACCTAAAGAAGGAAGGGAAACTTGACCCGAATTGGATTTTCGTAGTAAGAAGAAACGGCCCAGAAGCGGAAAAAGGGTTAAAAATGCTATACGAAGCTTTCAAAGAGTGCGGTATAAAAGGAGAAATATACGATTCTGCTTTACCTTTAACAGAAGCTCCTGTAAGATTAAAGGAACTTCTGGAACAATGCCAAGCTAAGAAAATAGAGGAGCAAGAACAAGCAAAAGAAGGACATACATTCACAGACGAACAAGCTTCCGATTTAGGAATGTAATCCCTTTTCCTCCTTTATTTTTTAATTTTCTAATATGTACTTCCTGAATAACTCTTGAAAGTCCTCTCTTTTGTTATCCGCAAAGAGAAACTTCATACATACTGTAAGCCTGTTTAAAAAAGTAGTTTCTGTTATCACTCAAGCCCCAGTATTTTATTATTAAAAAATCTCCTAAGTATTTCCAACTGCAGGTCTTCCTTAAATAAGTTTTTGAGTTCTTTTTCGAATTCTTTGGTATGAAAAATTCCGTGTTTTAAGTGTAAAAGTTCGTGGGCAATTAAGTATTCCAATTCTTCATTAGTCAGTTTATCTATAATTTTTGAGTTTAAGTAAATTACTTTTCTGTTTAGGGATACGGAAGCTGCTTTCTTTTTGAAGGGTTTTAACCTTACTTTTATGTTTCCTTTAATTCCGGTTTTTGCTTTTAACCTCTGAAGAATAGCATTTATTTCCTTATCCCTGTTCATGTTTTTATCTCCCGCTTCATGGGTATTAGCACTTTATCTATAAGAGAATCTAAAATTTTTTCAAGTTTTTCCTCTCCTTCTTCTGCTGAGAGTATAAGTTCTTCTTTTAACTTGCTCTTTACCTCTTCGGTCGGCTGTTTTATTAAAAATTCCCTTATACAATCTTTTAAATCTTCTGTAGAACTTATTTTTATTCCATTATGGCTCAGGAAGAACTCAAGGTTTTTTAGTACTATGTCTTCGGGTTTTAAGTTTTTCCTAACCGTTTCATAACTTTTAAGCTCATTTACCGAATTTCTAAGGCTTTCTATAACTTCTCGTATGTTTATTTTTCTTGATAGATATTTATCTCTAAGTTCTTTAAGTCTTTTGTATATAGCTTTATGTATGGGGTCTTTTTTATCTTCAAGGTAGGTTATAAGAGGCATTAGAAAATCCGCAACTATTGCGTAGTCTTTACCGCTACTTTCTAGTTTTTCTACTATTTCAAGCGAGAATTCAAGCTCTGCAATTTCTTTTACTTCCTTAAATTCCAGTCTTTTTAAAAGTTCTTCTTTAATATCTTTAGGAATTTCTACCTTCGGTTTAATTTTTTTGGTTATTCCCGCAGAAAATACTTTAAGCTCTCTGTACGTGTCGTAATGTTTCACCTTTTCATGATACGCTCCTATTGATTCGTAAATTCTTATAGTTTCTCTTAGAAGGGGATAAAGTAGTAGCAATCCTTTCTCATCAGTTACTATTTTGTCTACTGTTTCCTTAAACATATCTCTGTTTTCTTCTTTTACCTCTTGAATAAATTCATCCCACTCAATATTTGTAATTTCCTTGAAGAGCTCTTTAAATTTTTGGAGTTTATTTAAAAATTCTTCCCAAAGCTCAGAACTGTCTTTAAATAGGTTTTTAAGTATATCCTTATTTATTTCTTCGTCTTCATAGAGGTTGTACTTCTCAATAGCCTTTTTATAGTTTTCAATGAGGACACCACAGAGGTCTACTATTAAGCCATACTCTTTTGAGGGATAAGGGCGGTTTACTCTTGCAGAAGCTTGAAGAAGGAGAACATCTTTCATAAGCTGGGCTATATACATCACTTTCAAAATGGGGGCGTCAAATCCTGTAAGTAGTTTTTTATTGACTATTAGAATTTTCGGAGGTTTGTCAGCAGTTTTAAAGTTTTCCGTCCACTCCTTATTAAGTTCTTCTACGCTCTTTCCGTATTTTTGCTCTACCTCCTCTCTGTATTCCCTTACGATGTCTTTATCGTTGTGACTGTGAGTTATTACAACCTGACACCATTCGTAAGTGTATCCTTCAACGTATCGGGGCATAAACTTATCAAGAAATCTTTTAAACTTTACCGCACTTGCTCTGTCCTGGGCTACTACCATGGCTTTAAAGGTAAAGTTTTCGGTATCTTCTTTTATCTTTTGTGCAATGTAAAGGCTTGCTTTTTCTATAAAGTCATCTGCTTTGAGTAAATCACTGAAGGGCAGTTTTTCTCTGACTTCCGATTCGGAAACTTCGGGAATTTCTTCCTCTTCTTCTAAACTCCTGTTTACAAAGTATGCTCTAATTAATTCCTCTACTTGCTTTTCAGTTAGATTTATCTTTACTCCGTCTGATATAGCCACTCTCCACGCTAAGGGAATGGTATATCCGTCCTTTAT
This sequence comes from Aquifex aeolicus, assembly GCA_015662815.1. GTDB lineage: Bacteria > Aquificota > Aquificia > Aquificales > Aquificaceae > Aquifex > Aquifex aeolicus_A. The sequence goes on from DQTK01000079.1 coordinate 8,226, forward strand.
TGACTGCTGGATAAAGTATTTGTCAATGTATAACTCTCCTTCTTGTGGATAAGCGTATTCTTGAAAGGTACTGTTTTCCTGTCTGTGAACGGGTGTTCCGGTAAAGCCGAGCTTCAGAGCTCTTGGCATTATGTAATTTCTGACAGCGGTTAAGATGCTTTTTCCTCCTTCCGTTCTATGGGCTTCATCTCTTAAAATGAGTATTTCTTTCTTGTTTATTACTTCCCCAAGCGTTTTTTCAACCTCTTCCGCAACCTCTTTCCTGAACTTGTGAGCCATTACGAGGTAAACAGCTTTCGGGTCTATATTTGGGTTTTTTTCGGACTGTTTTATTCTCGAGAGTTCTTGCTTTAATTCTTCAATATCTTCTATTTTTTTGAATACTTCCTTAAATTTAGCGTTTCTAAGGGGTTTTATGTCTTCTTCGTCGAATTGCTTTTCCAATTCTTTTCTGTCCACGACTATGAAGACCACTGGCTTTTTATTTTCAAATTCCCTGAAGAATTTTTCCGTGAGATATATAATTTCAAAGGTCTTCCCTGAACCTTGCCAGTGCCATATCAAACCCTTATTCTTCTCCGAATGCCCGTTTAAATAATCGGTTATTCTTCTGAAAGCAATATTTACCGCTTTATACTGCATATATCTCGGGAGTGTTTTAAAAAGTGTTCCGTTTCCCTTTGAACTGAAAAAGGTAAAGTTCCGGAGAATATCCAATAGGGTATATGTCTCAAGAAGTTCCAAGACGTTTTCCCTTCCTTCTTTATCTCTCCATACATTAACTTTTCTTTCTAACCTTTTCTCTTTATCGGGATTGGGATAGGTAGGTATGTAAACTTGTCTGTCTGCGAATACTACTCCTACCTGAACGAATTTAAAAAGTTCAGGGCTGTCTTTTTCGTATCTTTCTATCTGGATTAATCCCTCTTCGTAGGTGTAATTTTCAGTTTCTGAAAATTCCCTTTTGGCTTCAATTATTGCAACAGGAATGCCGTTTATAAAAAGTGTAAAGTCGGGTTTTATGTTATCGGGGGTACCTTTAAACTTTGCTTCGTGAATAAAACAATATGTATTATTTTCGGGATTTTTAAAATCTATGAAACGAACCTTTACCGCTATGCTCCCTTTATTTCCCCTGTTTACTTCTATGGTTGTGCCGTCCTTGAAATAGTCAAGAATCTGAACAGGGTCACGTACGGATAGAAGTTTGCTTATTGCAGTTTCTATTACTTTTTTAATATTCTCCTCTTTTAAACCTCTTGCCTCAAATTCTTGGTCGTTAATTTCCCTAAGTTTTTGCGTGAGTATGTCTTTGAGCAAATAATCCTCAATAAGTTCGTGTTCTTTGTATCTTGAACATTCTTTCCAACCGAGATTTTTTAAACTTTCCGCAATCTTTTTATGGGTAATGTGCTCGGGTATCATGTTAGAGCCATACTTTTGAGAAGTCTAAATGAATTTTACAGTCTTCAAGTTCCAGCTCAAGGGTGTCATCTATAAGGTCGGTGAGTTTCTTATACTTTCCATCGCGGAGTTTATAAACCTTTGCCTTTTTGATTGAGGGAAAAACTATAATGTAATACTCCACTCCCTCTCTCTCGTAGAGTTCAAACTTCAGTTTTTCGTCTTTTTCCGCGGTGTTTTCGGAAACCACTTCAAAGATTACCTTAGGAGTTCTGTAAATCTTCTTTTCAACCTTTCCACAGACTATAAAGACATCAGGTCTTACCACGGTATGCTCGTCTATTATGTAATCGGTATCTATCCCCACGGTGCAAGTCGGGCATTTTTGTTCAAGTTCTTCGTCCAAAAATCTGAATATCCTTCCTACAATCCTTTGATGTTCAAAGGTAGGAGAGGCAAGGGCGTAAGGAATTCCCTCTATAAGCTCCCAGTCTCCTTCCCAACTTTCGTAATCTTTCAGTGTATATTTGGGTAGATATTTTAATGC
>DQTK01000063.1 GCA_015662815.1 Aquifex aeolicus
GAAAGCGACAGAAGAAACAGTAGATTACCTTGAAAGAGAAGGAAAACTCAGGAAACTTATTGAAGCCCTAAGAGAAAAGGCTAAAACTGATAAGGGGCTTGAGGCAATACTCAAAAAGTATGGTTTATTGTAGGTTTTCTTTAATCAAGTTTTCAACGAGTTTAAGTTCTCTTTCTTTCAATTTTAATTTAAAATCATTTTTACTTTACTATCTTATTTCCCTCAATCCTTTTGCTACATCCTTTACAGTAAGTAGTTTCCCATCCACTATTTTCATACAATTCTAATTTTATGTTTTTTCTTCAAGTACTCAAGGTTTAAGGTGAGCCTGTTTAAAAAAGTAGAGAAAGAGAATAGGATAAAGCAATAAGAATGAAGCCAAAGAGAAGCAAAGAACTGAGAGAGAGAGAAAAGAAGACTTTCATGGGGCAAGCTTGTATGTTCTGCCTAAATTTCCTGTTGTAAATTCCAACTCCTCTAATTATTAAACAGGCTTATTTTTAGAAAATTAACGCGGTAAGGAAATAATCCGATATGAGAATAAGCATGGAAGAGGTTACTACCGAACTGGTCGTAGCTCTACCTACTCCCTTTGTGCCTCCGGATGTGTAAAAACCGTAATAGCAACTTACAGCTCCTATTATAAGCCCAAAGAAAAATGCTTTATACAATCCTCCTAAGAAATCGTAAAACTCCGTTAAATCTATCATCTTTTGCCAGTATAGATATTCGTTAACTCCGAAAAGTTTTGTCGCTACAAACCAACCTCCGAAAACACTAGCTATATCCGCGATAACGGTCAGCATTGGCACGCCCAAGGTTGTGGCAAATATTCTTGGAGTGACTAAAAAGCTGATAGGATTTATAGCCATAACTTCAAGAGCATCTATCTGCTGTGTTATCCGCATAGTTCCTATACTTGCAGTAATCGCGGAGCCTACCCTTGCAACTACCATAAGGGAAGTGAGGACCGGAGCGAGTTCTCGACCCATAGATATGGTCACAACTGCTCCTATTAAAAACTCTGCATTAAATCTATGAAAGGTCGAGTAGGTTTGGAGGGCAATAACGCCTCCACTAAATAGAGAGGTAATTACAACTACCGGTGTAGTTTCCGCTGCAACATAAGATAGTTGAGATATGAAATGCTTGAGCTTCGGCGGGTTTTTAATAAGAAGGAAAATAGCCCAGAAGGTAAGGAGAGAAGCTTTGCCTATCTCTTCAAAGAACTTTGTCATTTATACATTTAGTCTACATTAAGCCTTCTTCCTCGTCTTTCATAAGTTTATAAATGATACTATCTTTTAGTGCAATCCAAGAAGCTTCTATAACGTTTTCCGAAACCCCGACAGTTCCCCACTTTCTCCTTCCATCTGTGCTTTCTATAAGAACCCTTACCTTTGCAGAAGTTCCCGCGCTTTCATTTATAATGCGAACTTTATAGTCTATTAGTTGAAGCTCCTTCAAATTCGGATAAAATTCTTCGAGGGCTTTGCGGAGAGCCTTGTCGAGGGCACTTATGGGACCGTTACCCAAAGAAGCCGTATGTTCCTCAACTCCTTCTACCGAAAGTCTTACGGTAGCTTCAGATGTAGGGAGGTTGTCGTTCTTTCTCTTTGCTATGAGAACCCTGTAAGCGTCGAATTCAAAGTAATCTTTTACTAAACCAAAGTGCCTTTTTATTAGTAGCTCAAGGGAAGCTTCTGCAGCCTCAAAATGATATCCTTCTTTCTCCATTTCCTTAATCTTATCTATAAGCTTTTTTACCTCGGGAGATTTAGGGTCTATTTCTATGCCGAATTCTTTTAGTTTGTATATTAGATTACTCCTACCAGCGAGGTCGGAAACAGTAATTTTTCTTTTGTTCCCTACTAATTCAGGGTTTATGTGTTCGTAAGTCTGAGCATTCTTCAAAACTGCTGAAGCATGTACTCCCCCCTTGTGTGCAAAAGCACTTTCCCCAACATAGGGCATATTCCTCGGAAGAGGCATATTTGAAAGCTCTGCGACAAAATGAGCGAGTTCGGTCAATTTCTTTAGATTTTCCTGAGAAATTACATTGAAACCGAGTTTTAGCTGAAGGTTGGGAATTATGGAACATAAATTTGCGTTTCCGGTTCTTTCTCCTATTCCGTTTATAGTCCCGTGAACCTGACGGGCTCCAGCAAGAACAGCCGTAATTGAGTTGGCAACTGCTGTTTCTGAATCGTTATGGGCGTGGATGCCGATATTTGCTTCCTTGAAATTCCCCTTTACAGTTTTGGTAATTTCGTATATTTCATGGGGTAAAGTCCCACCATTTGTATCGCATAAAACTATCCAATCAGCCCCACCCCTGAGAGCTGCCTCTAAAACCCTCAGAGCATATTCGGGATTTGCTTTATATCCATCAAAGAAATGTTCGGCATCGAATATAACTTCATCGGTATACCTTTTCAGATACTCAACAGTTTCATAAATCATATTAAGATTTTCTTCAAGGCTTGTTTTTAAAGCATCACTGACATGCAAATCCCAGCTTTTTCCAAAAATTGTAATTACAGGTGTCTCAGCTTTTATTAAAGCTTCCACCTGTGGGTCCTCATCCACTTTCTTACCCGGTCTTCTTGTAGCTCCAAAAGCGGTGAGTTTCGCGTTTATAAAATTTATTTTTTTTACCTTCTGAAAAAAAAGGTTGTCTTTCGGATTTGCATAAGGCCAACCACCTTCTATATAATGGATTCCAAATTCATCGAGCTTTTGTGCTATACGAAGTTTATCTTCTAAAGAGAAATTAACACCTTCCATCTGTGAACCATCTCTCAGAGTTGTATCGTAGATGTAAACCTTCTCTGCCATGATAGGAATAATAAAATAAGTAAATTTCCTCAATTTGTTAAGAGCAAAGGACTAAAAATTTGTGTAAATTATCCGATATTATGTAATAGCTATGGTAGACAGGGTTAATCTATTTCGTCTTATAAACGCTATCCTGGAAACGGAAAGGAGGAATGAGAAGAAGGTAGTAGAAAAAAGGAATGAAAATCTTGAAGATAAAGTAACCCTCTCCGAAATGGCTAAGGAGTTGATAACCGAAGAAAGTAAAAAAGAAGAATCTGAGAAAAAAGTTGGTGAAATAAAAAAGTCCATTGAAAAAGGTAATTACAAAATCCAAGAGGAAAAGATTCTAGAGGGTTTTATGAAATTCTTCAGATAACTTCCCTTGCTTTTAATCCTTTTCTTATAGACAAATATAAGAAAAATTCTTTATCATCTTAAGATTAAGAGATGTGTGGAATAGCAGGATATGTAGGTAAAGATATAGTACTTCCAATCCTAATCGGGGCACTTGAGAGGTTGGAATATAGAGGTTATGACTCCGCAGGGGTTGCGCTGATAGAAGATAAAAAGTTGATAGTTGAGAAACGAAAGGGAAAAATAAGAGAACTTGTAAAAAGTCTGTGGGGTAGGAATTACGGTGCAAAAATAGGTATAGGACATACACGGTGGGCTACCCACGGAAAACCTACGAATGAGAATGCCCATCCTCATACTGACGAGAAAAGAGAGTTTGCAGTTGTTCACAACGGGATTATAGAAAACTATCTTGAATTAAAGGAGGAATTACTAAAGGAAGGTGTAAAGTTCAGATCTGATACCGATACAGAGGTAATAGCCCACTTGATAGCCAGAAACTATAAAGGTGATTTATTGGAAGCAGTACTCGATACTGTGAAAAAATTAAAAGGTGCCTTTGCCTTTGCCGTAATCACTGTTCATGAACCAAACAGAGTTGTAGGAGTCAAAAACGGAAGTCCATTGATTGTAGGTATAGGTGAAGGAGAAAATTTCTTAGCTTCCGATATTCCTGCAATATTGCCCTATACAAAAAGAATTATAGTACTGGATGATGGTGAAATTGCTGATATTACTCCTCAAAGTGTCAATGTATACAACTTTAATGGAGAGCCTATTTCCAAAGACGTAATGATTACTCCTTGGGACTTGGTATCTGCGGAAAAGGGAGGATTTAAACACTTTATGTTAAAGGAAATATACGAACAACCTAAAGCTGTTAACGATACTATTAAAGGTTTCCTATCTACCGAAGATACAATTCCATTTAAACTGAAAGATTTCAGAAGGGTGGTGATAATAGCATGTGGAACTTCCTACCATGCAGGTTTAGTAGGGAAGTATTGGATTGAAAGCTTTACAGGAGTGCCTACGGAAGTTGTGTACGCATCTGAGTTTAAATATGCCGATATCCCTATATCGGATAAGGATTTAGTAATAGGAATATCTCAGTCAGGGGAGACAATAGATACAAAGTTTGCCCTTCAGTTTGCAAAGGAAAAAGGAGCTTTTACAGTTGGGCTGGTTAACGTTGTTGGAAGTGCTATAGACAGAGAGTCGGATTTTGCCTTATACACCCATGCAGGACCGGAAATAGGTGTCGCTGCTACAAAGACTTTCACTGCTCAGCTTACAGTTCTCTACGCCCTTGCCGTCAGAGAAAGTGGAGATAGGGATAATTTAATAAGGCTCCTCGAAAAAGTCCCGTCGCTCATGGAAATTACACTGAACTCTTCCGAAGAGGTTGAAAAAGTTTCCGATAAGTATTTAAAAAGAAAAAATTTCCTTTACCTTGGTAGATATCTCAACTATCCTATAGCTCTTGAAGGGGCTTTAAAACTTAAGGAAATTTCCTATATACATGCAGAAGGTTATCCCGCAGGGGAGATGAAACACGGTCCTATAGCACTTATAGATGAAAATATGCCTACCGTGCTAGTTGCCCCGCAGGATAGAGTTTACGAGAAGATGCTTTCCAACTTGGAAGAGATTCTGGCCAGAAAAGGAACAGTAGTCTCTGTAGGACTTAAAGGAGATAAAGTTTTAAAAGAAAAATCAGCAGACTTTATGGAAATTCCTAAAGTGGATGAACCAATAACTCCCTTTATCACAGTAGTTCCCTTACAATTGTTCGCTTACTTTATAGCGAGTAAGTTAGGATTGGATGTGGACCAACCCAGAAACTTGGCGAAAACGGTTACCGTTGAGTAGTTAATCCTCTTCGACAAAGGTGGCTAAAACTGTTTCTATTATTCCGAGCACTATGGAGATAATGTTCGCCGCGAGAGCTCCGATTGCAAGACCTACCGCTTCGTTTTTATCTCCTAGGAAATAAATAAACCCTGCGGGAATAAGGTGCAGGTCTGCCACTAAGCTGGAAGCCATAAGTTCGTTGGATAGTATTCTTCCCTCTCCCATTTTTAGAATAGTTGCAAATAGGTTCATGGATATGGTAATTACCAACTCATAGGGATTAGGACTCATAATAAAGCTAATATTAGTAGTAAGTGCCATAAGTATAAAAAAGTGGGTTAGGATTTTTCTCAATCTCATGCTTTTACCTCCAGTTGCTTGAGAAGGAATTTTTCGGATTTTCTCAGGTTTTTTGGACTTCCGAAGAGTATAAGGGTATCTCCGGCTTCTATTTCCGTATCTCCGGTTATTGTTACGTTTAATTTTCCGTCAGGTTTTCGTATGGCAATTACGGTAACATTCAAGCTCCTTCTCAAATCTATATCCTTTAACTTTTTGCCAACTAAAGGAGAATCTTCGGGAATAGGCACTTCACGAATGTCTATATCCGTTTCTTCACCGAAGGCTATTCTATCAAATAAATCGGATATATAAGCAGAGCTTGTATGGAATATATAAGCTGCCAGTCTTGTTGCAAGCAATCTGTGGGGAACTATGGCTTTGTTAGCTCCCAAATCTTCCAGTTTTTGTGCTGTCTCAGTAGTGGAAGCAAAGGAGAATATAAAAAAGTCTTCCTTATTCGGTCTCATTAACCTTGCGGTAACTATTACGGCGATATTTCGCGTATCGTCTCCGAGGTTAACTACCATTCCCTTCGCTCGGTATATTCCGGCTGCATCTAAAACTGCGCGTTTGTAGGTTTCCTCAAGGATGTAGTATCTTATTCCGAGCTCTTTCATTTGTTTTTCTACATCTTTTCTATTGTCAACGACGACAAAGCTAATTCTTCTTTTCCTAAGAAGGTTTATCAGCTCGATAGATGTTCTATTAAAACCGGCGATTATGTAATGTCCTCTAAGTTTTTCTATATCCTTCAACATTTTCCAAGCTATAAAAGTACCTACAAAATTTTCCTGAAAAAATATTTTAATTAAAATGGTTACAGAAGTCGTAAATACTCCTATCCCTCCAAGAGCTAAAAAGGTTGTGAACACTCTACCTATTAATGTATCACTTCCCTTTACAACTTCTCCGTATCCTATGGTTCCCACGGTTATTACGGTCATATAAAGGGAATTAATAAAATCTCCGTCCGAAAGAATCATGTAGCCGAGGGTTCCTATTGTCATAACACTGTGGAGCATAAGTAAAGGTAAACGAAAGAGGAAAAGAATTTTAAAAAGCCTTTCTTCGTAAATGTCTATAAGTCTTTCTCTCCTTTTCAGTTTCAATTTTTTTCTTTTAAGTCTCACTTTTGCCAACTTCTATACCCATACGAGACAAAGCATCATTACAACGTTTACAGGTTTCTCCGATAAACTCATCTTTTGGATAATAAATCCAGCATCTCGGACATTTTTCTCCTTCCGCTTTTGAAACTCCTACCTTTACGGGAACTTCTTCACCTTTCAATCTTACTTCACCGCCATCTCCAATTTCAAATTGGCTTACTGAGAGGAAAAAGTTCATATAGTCTTCATACTTTTCAAGTAAGTTTTTTAGCTCTCCTTCTGCATCTACAAATACTTTAGCCTCATAAGGGTGCTTTATCATTCCCTTATCTTTTCTGGCTATTTCTATAGCTCGTAGAACTTCATCTCTTACCTTCATAAGGGTTTCGTAATCTTTAAGAACTTCTTCGTCTATATACTCCCTACAGGCTTCGGGAATTTTGTACAAGAAAATACTTTCAGGTAGGGATTGGTCTATTTCCCTTACGTGCTCCCATAACTCTTCCGCGGTAAAGCTCAAGTAAGGAGCTACCGAAGTTGTAAGAGAAAGTAGAAGCTTCCAAAGAGCCGTTTGGGCTGACCTTCTCTCCCAAGAATCGGGAGCGTATACGTATAGTCTGTCTTTTAGAACATCCAGATAAACCGCGGATAGGTCGGTAATCATGAAGTTTTTGATAAGGTTATGAACCCTGTAGAAGAGATTCTTTTGATAGTTTTCATGAATCTTTTCGAGTAATTTTTGGAGCTTCGAAAGAATCCATCTATCGAAATGATGAAGATTTTTGAAATCCACACTATCCTTTTCGGGATTAAAGTCGTAGAGATTTCCTATAAGGAATCTTAAAGTATTTCTTATTTTTCTGTAGTCATCCGCTATTTTTCTGAGAAGATTTTTTCCGAGCTTTACATCTTCTGTGTAATCCTCACTTACAACCCAGAGCCTTAGTATATCCGCACCAAATTCCCTTATTACCTCCTGTGGAGATATCACATTTCCAAGGGATTTGGACATCTTTCTTCCTTGTTCGTCAACTATAAAGCCGTGGGTAAGAACTGCCTTGTACGGGGCTTCCATATAAGAACCTACCGATTCCAGGAGTGAAGCCTGAAACCATCCCCTGTGTTGGTCGGAACCTTCGAGGTATAAATCTGCTTTGTTAAAACCCAGTGGTCTTATTACGGAAGCGTGGGAACATCCTGAATCAAACCAAACGTCTAAAATATCCTCTTCCTTTATAAAAGTGGTATTTCCACATTTAGGGCATCTGTATCCATCTGGAAGAAGTTTTTCCGGGGGAAGCTCAAACCAAATATCCGTTCCCCTCTCGGAACTTTCTACTAACTTTGCTACTCTTTCGAATACCTCTTTATCCTTTACAATTTCTCCGCATTTTTCACAGTAAAAAACAGTTATCGGGACTCCCCAGAATCTTTGTCTTGAAATGCACCAATCTGGTCTATTCTCCACCATGCTCTTTATACGGTTTTTCCCGTATTCAGGAATCCATTTAACCCTTTCAATTTCCTCCAACGCTCTTTGTCTGAGAGTTTTGCCTTCAAGTTCTATATCCATACCTATGAACCATTGGGATGTGGCCCTAAATATAACGGGATTTTTACATCTCCAGCAGTGAGGGTAAGAGTGTTTTATTTTCCCTTCGTAAACCAAAAATCCTCTTTCTTTAAGGGTTTCAATGATAATCGGATTAGCATCGAAAACTCTTATATTTCTTAAAAATTCGGGTGCTGGCTCGACAAAACGTCCCTCGTCATTTAGCGGTGCATAAGGTTCAAGTCCGTATCTCCTTCCTATCGTATAGTCTTCCTGCCCGTGTCCGGGAGCCATATGAACCAATCCTGTTCCCGTATCCAAACTTACGAATTCGGAAGGATAAATCTTCCACATATTCTTTAAGGTTTCATCGGAAAGGAAGTCTTTTAATCCTTTTTTTTCAATAAAAGGATGGGAGTATTCAAGCCCTACTAAATTTTTGCCTTTTACCGTAGTAATTACCTCACCGCGGGTCATGCCGATTACCTTGAAAAACTCCTCTACCAGAGCCTTGGCCACTATCCATACTTCACCGTTTCCTATATCTATGAATGCATAATCTGCGTCTTCCTTAACCATAATCCCGAGATTTGCGGGAAGGGTCCAAGGGGTAGTAGTCCAGATGATCGCAAAAAGTTCTTTGTCCTTTAAATCAGAATCGAGTAATTCCCTACCCTTTATGGGAAATTTAACGTAAATGGAAGGATCTTCTTTTTCGTAATACTCCACTTCAGCTTCCGCTTCGGCTGTTTTATCGTAAATACACCAGTGAACGGGTTTCTTACTCCTGTAAGCCAGTCCCTTTTCAAAGAATTTACCCAGTTCCCTTATCTCTTGTGCTTCATATTTGGGGTCCATTGTAAGGTAAGGATTGTTCCAATCTCCTAAGACTCCCAGCCTTATAAAATCTTCTTTCTGTATTTCAACGTACTTTTTAGCATACTCCCTACAGAGCTTTCTGAACTCCGTTTTAGGAACACTCTCTTTACGTATTTTCTTTTTTGAAAGTTCCTTTTCTACTGCTCTTTCTATAGGAAGTCCGTGACAATCCCATCCCGGAATGTAATTCAGATTCTTTCCAGTAAGAATGTTGTACTTATTTATAACATCTTTGAGGATTTTATTGAGAGCATGTCCCACATGAATATTTCCGTTTGCATAAGGTGGTCCATCGTGAAGTACGAAAATTTCTTTATTTTTTCTCTCTTCCTGTATCCTTTTGTATAAATCTTTCCACTTATTCAATATATGGGGCTCCCTTTGGGGGAGATTTGCTTTCATGGGAAAATCCGTTTTCGGTAAGTTTAGTGTATCCTTAAAATCCAACTTCCTTTTTTCCATAATGAAATATTTTAGTATTAGATTATAGAGCGAATATCACCGTGTAGATAAATTTTTAAAATTTAAGATATGAAGGTTAAGTTTTTAGGTTCCTTTTTTGGCGAATTTCCTCCACCCGACTACCCCGAGGTAGTATTTGTCGGACGTTCAAATGTGGGAAAGTCTTCACTTCTTAACATGGTTGCGGGTTCAAAAGTAGCGAGAGTGAGTAAAGACCCCGGTAGAACAAGGGCTGTAAATTACTTTTTGCTTGATAATAAAGTTTATCTTGTAGATGTTCCCGGATACGGATACGCAAAGGTAAAGAAGGAAGAAGTAAAAGGTTGGAAGGATATGATGGAAAAATACTTTATGGAAAGAAAGGACAATATAAAGATGGCTTTTTTGCTTGTAGATAGCGTTGTGGGAATGCAACCTTTGGATGAACAGATGATTGAGTGGTTTGAGTATTACGGTATTCCCTATACACTAGTTCTTACAAAAATTGACAAAGCTACGCAAAGGGATATAGCTAAGACTTTAAATCAAGCCAAAAGGTTTGTGGGTGATAGTGCTGTAATTCTTTCTTCTGCAAAAGAAAACAGGGGAAAGAAGGAATTGCTTTCAAGAATTTTCGATTAATACGCTGTATAGTTTCATAAAATCTCTTAAA
>DQTK01000083.1 GCA_015662815.1 Aquifex aeolicus
AAGCTAAGGAGAAACCTTGGTTCTTATCTCCCAACAGATTTTTATCGATTCGTTTAAAATTTTTTAAACGGAGGTAAGAAATGGCAGTGACAGTAAGAATTCCTACTCCTTTAAGAAGATTAACTAACGGCCAGGGAGAAGTTGAAGTAGATGCGAGAAGTGTTAGAGAAGCTATAGAAAAACTCGAAGAGCAGTTTCCCGGTTTTAAGGAAAGGTTAATGGATGAGAACTGTGAACTGAGAAAGTTTGTTAATCTTTACGTAAACGATGAAGATGTGAGATTTTTAAAAGGATTGGATACGGAATTAAAAGACGGAGATACACTATCTATAGTTCCCGCCATAGCCGGCGGTTAATCCTTCTTTATCAACTCTTCTAAAGCTTTATTTTCGAGAGCAAAAACTTCCGATATTCCTCCTCTGGCGCTTACGCCTATAATCCTGTCCGCAAAAGAAGCAACTACTTCCCGTAAGGTAACTACTATAAATTGAGCCTCTTTGGATTTTTGTCTTATAAGTTCCCCTACTTTTCTTGCATTTATTTCGTCTAGATGAGCGTCTACTTCATCAAAGTAATAGAACGGTGAAGGCTTATATTCCTGTATCGCAAATATCAGGGAAAGAGCGGCAAGGGTCTTTTCTCCTCCGGACATTGCTTCAAGATATTGAACGTCTTTCCCCCTGGGTTTTACAGTAAGTTGTATGCCTCCTGAAAAAGGGTTTTCCTCGTTATCAAGGAGCATCTCGGCTCTACCGCCCGGCGATAGGAAAGAGAAGATTCTCTTCAGGTTTCTATTAATAGTATTAAAGGCTTCAAGGAAAACTTTTCTTTTTTTAGCTTCTATCTCCTCTATTAAATTTTTAATAGCTTTACTTTCCTCTTTTAATTTAATTTGTTTCTCTTTATACTCGTTAAAACGGCTAAGTTCTTGCTCATAATCTTCTTGGGCACGGAAATTAACATTACCGATAAGTTCAATTTCCCTTTTAGCTTTATTTATTTCTTCTTTCAGTTTACTTGCACTTTCTTTTACTTCTTCTATTTCTAAATCCTTATACTGTAAGAGTTTTTCTTCTATAGTACTTAGTTTATCCTTGATACTAATTATCTCTTTTTCCCTGTCATAAATTCTCTCTTTCAATTCTTCTTCCTGTAGTTTTAATCTGCCAAGGTAAGCTTTTAGCTCGGAAATTTCCCTTTCAAGTTTTTCTCTTTCCTTAAAGAAGCTATATACGCTTCCTTCTACTTCCTTTATCTTCTGAGAAGTTTTCTCTTTGAAAATTTTTAACCTTTCTATATCTTCCCTTAGCTTTTCAATTTTCCCTTTAAGATACTCTTTTTCTTTTTCCTTTTCTTGAATTTCTCTTATTATGTATTCCAATTCATATTTTCTTTTATTTATTTCATTTTCAAGTTCCCGTATGTGTATCTGTTTCTCTACTGTCTTTTTTCTTATTTTGCTATACTCTTTTCTTTTTTTCTCAAGGTCAGTTTGGGAATAATGTTTTTTGATATCATTTTCCTTTAATTTTATATTATTTAATTTTTCTTCATAATACTGAATCTCATCTTCTAAAGATTTTAAATTGATTTCTATTTCATTATATTTATTCTTCAATATTTCCAGATATTCTTCAGATTTTTTTATTCTATTTTCGTATCTATTTGCAAAATCTTCAGGGTTCTCCCTCAAAAGTTCTTCTATTTTCTTTTCAGTTAGTTTTAACAGCGCAAACTTTTCAGAAGATAAAGAACGAATATCTCTTATCTTTCTCTGAATTATTGCTTCCTCTTCCTTAAGTTTCTTTTCTTCTTCCATAAGTTCATCCAAAAGTTCTTCATAATACTTTTTATTTAACTCTCCGCTTGCTTTAATTGAGCCTCCTGTAATTATTCCGCTTTTTTCAATGAGCTCACCGTCTAAAGTAACCATTCTATAGGTTCCTATACCTATCGCTTTAGCACTATCAAAATCTTCCACAATCAGGGTATCTCCAAAAACAAACCTTATAACATTTTCAAAAATTGGATCGTATTCGATTAAGTTTACAGCAAAGTCTATCGCTCCCTTAACCCTTGGATATCTCAATGGTTTACTCTCCGCTCTTATACGGTTGAGTGGGATAAAACTGAACCTTCCGAGATTTAATTTTTTTGCCAAATCTATACATTCTTTAGCTACATTTTCATTTTCCACTACTATATACCTTAGTCTTCCTCCACCTGCTATTTCTATCGCTGTTATATGTTCATAATTTTTAACTTTTATTAAATCAGAAACTGTTCCATAAACCCCCCTTATTTCTTTAAAAACTTCACTTATTCTTGAAACATTTCCCACTTCTCTTTCAACTGCTCCTTTTTCCTTTAGAAGTTCTTCGATCTTTTGTCTTACTTCCTTCAGTCTTTTTTCATAAATCCTCAGTTCCTCATTGAGGTTTTTAAACTCCGCTTCTTCCCTCCTTTTTATCTCCTGCAATCTAAAAACTTCTTTCTTTTTTTCATCAATAGCTTTCAATATTTCCTCTTTTTCCTTCTTTAGATTTTCTATATCATCGTATGTTTTCTCAATTTTAATTCTGAGTTCTCTAAGTTCTATCTCCAAATCTCTCTTTTTGTTTAATAATTCCGATAGATTTTTGTTTAAAAATTCTTTTTCTTCCTCAAGCTTTTTAACTTCTTCAAGGGTTATCTTCAGTTTTTCTTCTTCCTTTTCCAAATCCTTAAGCCTTTGCTCTTCCAAAGATTTTAATTCTTCATAGAATTTCTTTTCCTTTTCATATTCCTTCTCTAAATTATCAATTTCCTGTTTAAGAACAGAGGAATCTTTTTTAAGATTTTCTATAAGTTTTTCTATACTCTTCATTCTTTTTTCAGATAATAATAATTCCTTTTCCTTTTCTTTTATACTTTTCTCCGAGTTTTCAACATCGGCAATAAGTTTTCCCATTTTTTCCTTGTAAGGAATAATTTTTTCGTTAATTTCCTTAAGGGCTTTTTCTTTATCTTTTAAAATATTCTCATTTTGCTCCAATATATCCAGAATATTTTCTAATTTCTCATTAAAGTTCTGGAGTTCTTCATCTATCTGTTTCTTTTCAGAAAGCAGTTTATTTCTTTCCTTTACAAGTAATTTAGCTTCGGCTTCCATTTTCTTTATCTTCAGCTCCTTATACCGATGAAGTTTTTCCTTTTCTTTCTTTAGTCTTTCCAACTGAGTTTTTATTTCCTCAAGAATTAAATCTATTTCCTTTATTTTGAGTTCCACCTCGGCAAGGTCATTTAAGGCTTTTTCCTTTTTTCTCTCATATTCTCCTATTCCCGCAACTTCTTCTATTATTCTTTTCCTCTCTAAAGGGGTCATTTTCAAGAACTTTACGATATCACCTTGATAAACAACGTTATAAGCGTTTTCGTATATACCTGCTTTTGCTAGAAAATCTTTTAAATCCTTTTCCCTTACGTTTACACCATTTATCTTGAAAATGCTCCTTCCCTCTTTCGTTACTTTTCTGGATATAACCACATTTTCGTCTGATATGGGAAAAGCTCCGAGATTTTTAAAATGAACCTCTACGTAAGCATACTGAGCCTTTTGTCCGTTTTTTGAAAAAATTAGATAACTGAGATTTTTAGCTCGTAGAGCTTTAGCACTGCTAAGTCCCAAAGCAAAAGAAATAGCATCTCCTATATTGCTCTTACCAGCTCCATTTGGTCCAACAACTGCTATGAACCCTTCACCTATAAGTATTTCTCTTTTTTTAGTTCCGTATGATTTAAATCCCTCTACTATAAGCTTTTCTATATAAGCCTTTCCCTCCATTTAATACATAAAAATTATAAACGGGAAAAGTTATGCTAAATGTATGGGGAAGAGTTAAAAACTTAAACAAAATGAGAAGAGAAAAAGAGTTAAAACAACGGTAGATGTGAAAAGTTTTACGATATGTGCTTTGAAAGTTTCGGTGAAAGAATTCTTATTAAGAAATGGAAAATTATAATTAAACTTTATACCTATGGACGGTATATTTCTCGTAATAATCTCCTATCTATTAGGTTCTTTGACTTTCGGAGAAATTATTGCAAGATTCAAAGGAGTAAATCTCAGGGAAATAGGTAGCGGAAACGTAGGAGCTACTAATGTTTCCCGTGCCCTCGGAAAGAAATACGGAATATTGGTATTTATACTGGATATGCTTAAGGGCTTTATATCCACTTTATTGGCTATAAAGATTTACGGATTAGACTCTTGGATTACTTTTTTCGTGGGTATAGCTTCCGTGGTTGGTCATATGTATCCTTTATTCTTCAAATTTAGAGGTGGAAAAGGCGTAGCAACAGCCTTTGGAGTACTCCTTGCTATATCTATAAAGGCGGCTTTTTTATCCTTCCTAACGTGGTTACTTGTAGTGTATGAGACCAGATACGTTTCCCTCGGCTCAATAATAGCTTCTTTTATCTCCCTACCTTTGCTCGCAATATTTGAATATCCATTGAAACTCATATTCATGGCTCTGATAATCTCTTTACTAGTGTTGTACAAGCATAGGGACAATATATGGAGGCTCTTGATGGGACGAGAACACAAAATTTAAAGTTTTATAATCTTCAAGTATGACTCCCGAAGAACAACTAAAACTGATAAAGGAAGGAACTGTTGAAATAATAGAAGAGGAGGAATTGCTTAAGAAACTCAAAGAGGGAAGACCTCTGAGAATAAAAGCAGGTTTTGACCCTACGGCTCCGAATCTTCATTTAGGACACGTGGTTCTACTCCAGAAACTTAGACAGTTTCAAAAATTTGGACATGAGATTTACTTCATTATCGGAGACTTTACAGCAATGATAGGAGACCCTACCGGAAGAAACGAAACCAGGCCGACATTATCGAAAGAACAGGTTTTAGAAAACGCAAAGACTTATAAACATCAAGTCTTTAAAGTTCTTATGCCGGAAAAAACTAAGGTAATCTTTAACTCAACCTGGTTGGAGAAATTGGGAACAAAGGGATTAATAGAGCTCTGTGCAAAGTATACGGTAGCAAGGATTCTCGAAAGAGACGATTTCTCTAAAAGATTTAAAGAGGGTATTCCCATATACATTCACGAGTTTATTTATCCGCTTCTCCAAGCTTACGACTCCGTTGCGATAAAAGCGGATGTTGAAATAGGCGGTACAGACCAAAAGTTTAACCTTTTAATAGGAAGGGATATTCAGAGGGAGTACGGGCAAGAACCACAAGTTTGCATAACACTTCCGCTTCTCGTAGGGCTTGACGGAACAAGGAAAATGTCAAAGTCCTACGGGAACTATGTGGGAATAACGGAAGAACCAAAAACTATGTTTGCTAAGATTATGTCAATCCCCGATGGGATAATGTGGGACTGGTTTTTACTCCTCACAGACCATACGAAAGAGGAAATAGAAAAAATGAAGAAAGATATGCATCCGATGGAAGCTAAGAAATACCTAGCCTACACTATAGTAAAGAGATTTCATTCCCAAGAAGAAGCTAAGCAGGCAAAAGAATGGTGGGAAAAGACATTTTCTCAAAGGGAATTTCCCGAAGATGCACCTGTTGTTGAATTCTCTGAAAACAAAGTAAAAGCGGTAGACTTCTTAGTCAAAATAGGTGCAGTAAAATCTAAAAATGAAGCTAGGAGGATTATACAAGGTGGAGGTCTAAAGGTAAACGGTGAAAAGATAGCTAATCCTAATGAAGAGATATTTATCCAAGGAGAAGTTAAAGTAAAAGTTGGTAAGAAGAAATTCTATAGAGTTGTAAATAAGGAGGAATAAAATGAAGGGAGAAGCCCTTTTGTTTATGCTATTTTCTTGGATGCTTATATGCTCTCTTTCGGTATACTGCTTTACAATGCTTCTTACCCATTCCGACCTCTCTTAGACTGCTTTAGTCCCTGTGTTATAACAAATTTGTCAAAAATTTGACTAAGTTTTTCTATTAATCTTGTCGCTCCATACTCCCCTTATTTTACTTTTTCTCACTCAGCGCATAAGTTATGTTAAAACCAGTTCGGATGAACCACCACCGTAGATGAAGACAAGGAACAAGACTAGGTAAAAGAGTATGTTAAACCCCGAAAAAGGCAAACCAGGTTATATTATAACAGGAATTAACTTTTCTCCCCACCTATTTCGAAATCTTCAGGTTTTATATTTTCGAGCCATTCCCTTAATTTCCTCTTTTCTTCATCCTCATCCGGCTCGGGTAGCTTTGATTGATCAAGAACATGCTGAGAAACGTAAATCGGTGCACCGAATCTAAGAGCAAGATTTATGGCATCACTTGGTCGTGAGTCTATTATTAAAGTGTTGTTTCCCTGGTTTATATATATTTCCGCATAATAGGTACTTTCCTTTAAATCGTTTATTACAATCTTTTCAATGTTTCCTCCCATTTCGGTAATTATGTTTTTCAAGAGTTCATAAGTCATGGGTCTGGGAGGTTCTACTCCTTGAAGTTTCATAGCTATTCCGTTGGCTTCGAAGGCTCCTATCCATATCGGTAAAATGAGGTTTTCATCATCTCTTCCCTTTAAGACTACTATCGGCATTTGTGTTGTCGGATCCAATGTGATACCGTGAACTTCCATTTCAACAAGTTCGCTCATTTTATCACCTCCTGAAGCTCACCCTCTAAACTAAAGGGTGAAGATTTAACAACTTTAATTTTCACAATCTTTCCGAGAAGAGATTCGTCTCCCCTAAAGGAAGCCCACTTATTGGTCGTAGTTCTTCCTATAAGCTCTCCGTTTTTCTCTTCCTCTACGAGAACTTCTTGAACCGTACCCTCATATCTCTTCGCAACTTCCGCCAAGATACTTTTTTGTAGTTCAAGCAATCTTCTCATCCTCTCCGTTTTCACTTCGTCTTGAATTTGGCCTTGCATTTGAGCTGCAGGAGTTCCAGGTCTGGGAGAGAACTTAAAGGAGAAAACCTGTTCAAACTTTACTTTTTCAAGGATATCTAGAGTGTGTTCAAAGTCTTCTTCGGTTTCCGTTGGGAAACCCACAATTACATCTGTAGACATCGCTATGTCCTTTACGGCTTCCTTTAGCTTATATACCTTCTCTAAATACTCCTCCTTTGTATACCCCCTATCCATTAAAGCCAGAATTCTGTTTGAGCCTGCTTGGAAAGGCAGGTGCAGAGCGTTGCAAACCTGAGGTATATCTGCCATTGCCTCTATGATGTCGTCAGTGAGATCTCTAGGGTGTCCGGTGGTGAATCTTATTCTTTCTACACCGTCTATTTTAGATACTTGGTAGAGGAGTTCTGAGAAGGGTATAGGTTTTTCAAAATCTTTTCCCCAAGCTGTAACGTTTTGCCCCAGAAGGTGAATTTCCCTCACACCATCGTCAACTAACCTTTTTACTTCATCAAGAATACTGTGAAGAGACCTTGACCTTTCTTTTCCCCTCGTTCTCGGCACAACGCAGTAAGTACAGTTCTTATCACATCCCTTAATTATTGTTACATATGCACAGTATTTGTTATCCCTTTCTACAGGATATTCCCATATCTTATCCTCATCTTCTGGAGGAACGTCCAGTATAGCTATTGCTTTATATCCGGCTTGCGCTTGGTTTATAAGTTCAGGAAGCTGATGCATATTGAAGGAAGAAAACATTATATCTATTACGGGAGCCTTCTTTACAAGTTCCCAACCGGCCCTCTGTGCGAGGCATCCTGCAACGGCTATAAGAGCCTTAGGCTTCCTCTCCTTTATCTTCTTGTATTCTCCGAGGTGAGATAAAACCTTTTGGTCCGGTTTTTCTCTTATAGTACATGTATTTAAAATTATTAAATCAGCTTCTTCCCAATTGTTAGTAGGTTCGTATCCGATAGTCTTGAGAAGTCCCCTTATTCTTTCACTATCGTTAAAGTTCATCTGGCATCCGAAAGTTTTTATAAAGAATTTCTTGCCCATAGATATTTAATTTATAGATATTTCCGGTAGCATAACTAAAGGGAAACTAAAAGCTTAAGTTCATAAACCCCGGGATATGAAAGATTTACCTTACCAGAAGCATAAACCGCTCTCAGTCCTCCACCCACGGCAAAGTTTCTGCTCAACTTATAAGAAGTTGTAAAATCTAACTCGTAAATTTTGAGGGTAAATTCCTTTGCATAGGCACTTACCGGAACTTCATCCCATTTCTTGGAGAGTCCACCCGGTGTTAGAAAGGATATACCGAATCTAAAGCCTCTGTATTCTGGAAACACTAAGTGAAAGTAGGGAACTATATGGCTTTCAGCTGAAGAATCAGCTTTAACTTGTACATGCGTCTTACGTATGCGGTACCGGTAGAACGGATGGATTGTTCAGGAATCCTGTATCCTACAGCTAACGAAAGAGTCGGTGTAAGAAGTGTTAAAGCAAGCAAAAACCTTTTCATATCTACCTCCAAATACTCTCTTTTAGATTAAATATTTGATGTTATACGCTGGGTGAGAAATTAAGGGAGAACAAAGGAAGCAACCCCCAAAGCAGAAAGGTAAACAAACAAACAAATGAAATTTCTCCAACCGCTTAATTCCAAGAATCTTACCTTTGAAAACAGT
>DQTK01000106.1 GCA_015662815.1 Aquifex aeolicus
AAGAAGCCAGCGGGGCTTTATAGCCCCAACACGAATTTTTTAATATATCACATATTTTCTTCTTGTCAAGTCCCCTTTCAGGGACTCCCTTCAAGTTTTGTGTACTTTTAATACTACACACTACTTCATTACATGTCAAGAGGTGTAGAGACTGTTTAAGAAACAGTAGACAAGTTGAGAAAAATTAGAGGAAATAAGACTTCCATGGGGCAAGCTTGTATGTTTGGGCTAAACTTCCTATTGCAAATCCCCTCTCCTTTAATTATTAAATAGGCTCAGCCTAGTACCTTCGGTGCAAGGTGGTTGACTTAAATTAAATATTAGTATGATAGAACTTGAAGTTAACGGTAAAAAGGTAAGATTGAAGGAATTTCCCAGGGAAGCCCTTGAAGGAGTTATTCTCGGATTTTTGAGTAGTTTAAAACTCGAAGAAGAACCCAAAGAAGTAAAGATTTATATTCAAGTGTATGAAGAAAACTCAAAAGGGGATTAGTTCCTCCTTGATAATTACCTTTTTCTTTTTCTTGTCTACTTCCAGAACAATATCCGATACAAATGGAATCACTATCTTTTCGTCCTCAACGACAAGCACATCGTAGGGACCCATGTCCTGAACCCTTATCACTTTTCCAAGTTTTTTACCCTTATCGGTTTCGATTTCCATTCCTACAAGCTCATAAGCGTAGAACTCATCCTCTTCAAGACAGGGTAAGTCCTCCTCGGGAAGATATACCTTCGCCCCCTTGAACTGCCGAACGGCATCAATAGAATCATACCCTTTGAATTTCAAGATAACTTTATCATTCATAAAGTCTATCCACTCAAGTTCAAAGGGAACGTAGTCTCCTCCTTTCCTCTTTAGATAAATCCTCCCCAGCCCTTCAAAAAATTCAAGAGGCATGTAGGGTCTTACCTTCAGTTCTCCCTCAAGACCAAAAGTATCGAGTACTTTTCCTATTATTACGAAACCCTCCATAAGAAAATATTTAATCCCTTTTTACATACCGACCAGTCGGTATGTTAGAATTTTTTTTATGAAAACCAGAGAGAAAATTCTTCATTCAGCCAAGGAACTCTTTTCCAAAAAGGGATACCACAACACTACAGTAGAGGAAATAGTCAGGCATGCAGGATTATCAAAGGGAGCTTTTTACTTTTACTTTAAAAGCAAAGAGGAACTTTTCAAACATCTGATAGAAAATGTATACGAAGAAATAGTAAGAAAGTTAAGCGAATGGGAGAAGAATTCGGAAGAGAAGGAAGAAGCCATCATAGGTTTTGTTCTAGAACTAGGGAAAAAGCTTTACGAAGAAAAAGAAATAGTGGATATCTTTCTTTTCCACATGGTTGCCCACGGAGAGGAATTCAGAAATCTTTACTTTCAAAAGACATCCGATTTAAAGAGGAGGATAAAAGCTCTTATGAAAAGTGAAGAACTGGGTGAAGATGAGGCTGATATTCTCACGGACATTCTCATGGGGTTTTTAAGACAAATGGTATTGGAGTATATCTTGAAGGAAACAAAGCCCTTAGAGTTTATAAGGGAAAAGCTAAGAAGAGGAACCGAAATACTCCTGAGGGGAGTAAGGGTATGAGTTTTTTGATTCTTTTCTTTCTTTTTAGTTTATCCTTCTCCCTTGACTTGGAAATCCTTTGGAAAAAAGCCCTTGAAAAGAATCCATCTGTAGCGGCTTTCAAAAAAGAAGTAGAAGCTTCATTTTTTCAGTTAAAAGCTAGTAAGAACCTGTATCTTCCGAAGGTGGAAATACTTTATAAGTTTACCTATCAAAGCGATGAACAAAGATTAAAGCTTGACCTCGATTTAATAAACGGTGATTTTATAACTTTGAAAGATAGATATCAAAGCCTTAGCATATCTTTAAGGGAGCTTTTATACGACTTCGGTACAAGGGAAAGCTATATAAAAATCTCTCAAAATCTTTTGGAATTAAACAAACTTCTTTACGAAGAGAAAAAAGAAGAAATACTCCTTGAGGTAGCCCTTGCGTATTTGGACACTTTAAGTGCTAAAAGCTTAATAGAGGTTTATAAGAAACAAAAAGAGGCGGTAAAATCCCAGTACGAGCTTTCAAAAGCTTACTACATAAAGGGTTTGGTGGCAATTACGGATATTTTGGAAGCTCGTGTAAAACTTTTTGAGGTTGAGAGAAAATTAAAGGAAGCACTGGCTAACTACAGAATATCCCTGTCAAATCTATCGAGACTCACGAAGATCTCCGAAAAGGATTTGGAAAAGCTTTCAGAACCAAAACTGAACGTCAGGATAAAGAATCTGGATTTTTACATAGGTGAAGCTCTAAAGAGAAGAGCTCTGCTGAAGGCTTACCTTGAGAGGATAGAAATTGCAAAACTTAAAGAAAAAATAAAGCTTTCCCAATTTTTACCCAAAATTTTCCTCGAGGTTTCGTATCTTTACACAAACCAAAACCCCATAGTGTATCCAAAGGGATTGATTCTCTTTTCGGCGGGTGCTTCTTTGTCCTTCAGGGGACTTCAGCCTTATTACGAGAATTTATCCATAAAAGCTCAAAAAAAGAAAGCTTTGAAGGAATATGAGGAAATAGCCGATTTAATAAAACTTGACGTAAAGAGAGCCTACGAAGAACTGAAAACTGCAAGGGAGAATCTAAAGGTTGCAAGTCAGGCTTTTGAGTTTGCAAAAAAACACTATGAGCTTTCCCTTGAGCAGTATAAAAACCAGCTCATATCTCAAACCCAGCTATTGATTGCAGAAGCTCGGCTGACCGAGGCAAGGAAAGCTCTCATAATTTCCCGCTACGAATTTTTAAAAGCTTACTTTAAGCTTCTGAGAGCGAGCGGACTCTTAAAGATTGAAGGAGGGTACGGCAGATGAAAAGGGTCATCGGTATTGGAGTAATACTTTCCCTTGTTCTTGGTTTTAGCACGTACGCTTTTCTTTGGATAAAACACAGAATAGAGTATGCTGTGAGCAACGCGGTGTTTGTACGTGCCGAAGAGCTTTCCTACCTTGCTTTTAAGGTAGATGGGAAAGTTGAAAAAGTTTATAAGGACCTGGGAGATTGGGTGGAAGAAGGAGAAGTTTTAGCCGAGCTGGAGTCTACCTATTATCAGCTTGAGCTGGAAAGCTTGGAAAGAAAAATAGAAGCTTTAAAAAAGAAGAAGAAAGGTCTTGAGCTTAAGCTTGAAAGGATAAGGAAAGAACTGGGTGTAAATCTCGAAAGTTCAAAGCTCCGTGCTGAGGAGGTAAAGAAAAGACGGGAAGCACTCGAAAAGAGACTCAAGGCTGTAGAGGTAAAACTGGAATTATTGAGGAAAGATAGAAAGAGATACAGGGATTTATTGGAAAAAGGCTTGATTCCGAGGAGAAAGTTCGAAGAAGTGGATACCCGATATAGAGCCATGCTGGAGGAAAAAAGCTACATAAAGAAATCCATTGAGGAATTAAATACTGCATATTTGAGAGCTTTGACAGGTATTAAATCCGCAAGAATTTCCCTAGAAAGGATTAAAGAACTTGAAAAAGAAATCGAGTATATCGGGAAGGAGATAGAGAGTTTGGAAGAAAAGAAGAAGCTTGCTGAAGAGAGGCTAAAGGATACAAAACTAAGAGCTCCTTTCAATGGTGTCATTGCCAAAAGGTTTATAAGCAGAGGTGATACAGTAAGAGCAGGACAGCCTGCCTTTGCATTGGTGAATCCCGGAAGTTTTTACATAGAGGTTCTACTTGAAGAGACAAAGCTAAAAGGGGTAAAGAAAGGAAGTATTGCTTATATTAGGTTGGACGCTTATCCCGACTTGGTTTTCGAAGGTGTAGTAGAGGATATTTCTCCGGCCTCTGCTGCAACCTTTGCCCTTGTTCCTAGGGATGTCTCTGCAGGAGAGTTTACTAAGGTTGTTCAAAGGATTCCCGTAAAGATAAAAATTACCAAGGGAGACCTGAGGCTTCTCAGGGTAGGTATGGGAGGAGAGGTTGAAATCAGGAGAATGAAATGAAAGAACTACACAAAGAAATAACACCTTCTCAAAGGGTATTTCTTACGGTTTCGCTTCTTACAGGAGTGTTTATGGCGATTTTAGACACAACGATTGTAGACGTAATTGTTCCCAAATTGATGGCTCCGCTTTCCACAGACCTGTACGGAGTTCAATGGGTAATCACCGCTTATATGACCTCGGCGGCTTCGGGCATTCTCTTAGTGGAGTGGTTAGAGTCCAAAATAGGCCTCAAAAAAGTTTTTCTCACAGGTTTATTCTTATTTACCGTTGCATCCCTCTTTGCCGGGAATGCCAAATCTCTGGAATGGATGATAAGCGCAAGAATAGTCCAAGGATTTGGAGAGTCCCTAATAGTGGTAAGTGCGGAAGCTATGCTTTTTTCCGCTTATCCACCTGAAAAAAAGGGTTTAGCTATGGGAATTTACGGACTGGGAGTGAGCTTTGCACCCGCCTTGGGGCCCACCCTCGGGGGCTGGATTACTCAGCATATAGACTGGCGATGGGTTTTCTATATTAACATTCCTACAGGTATTATTAATTTTGTATACGCTCTTTTCTTCCTTCCGGAATACAAATCCAATCACCGTGTAAAACTAAACTTTATTTCCTACATTTTCATATCCTTAGCTACGGTATCCCTTTTAATAGTTCTTTCTAAAGGTCAGCAGATGGGCTGGTTTTCCTCGGAATTTATTGCTTCCCTGACTTTTCTGAGCCTAATATCTTTTCTTCTATTCTTACTTTCTGAAATCCTATCAAAGAATAAACTCCTTTCTCCTTCCATATTCAGAATCAAAGAATTTATAATCGCTTTTCTGGTTTACTTTCTACTCTTGGGTTTTTCAATGTATCAAGTGTTTTACCTTATACCTTTATATTTTGAACACTTAAAGGGTATACCCACCTTTCAGACGGGACTCCACATATTACCCTTGGCTCTCGCGATAGGAATTGCCTCCCCTATCGCCGGAATCATAAGTGATAAATTTTCGGAAAAACTGCCCCTGTATATAGCGGTTCTCCTCTACCTGCTTTCTTCACTTTACTTTCTTCCTAAACTTGAATATTACACACCCTTGTGGCAAGCATCCTATAAACTTATAGTTCTGGGAATAGGGTTGGGATTTTTCTTCGCACCTGTAACTAATTTAGCTTTAAGGAAATTAGGTGACCGGACAACACTGGGGGTTAGCCTTATGCATTACATACGCTTTGTGGGAGGGTCTTTCGGTACCGCTCTTGCTACCAATGACCTTCAAAAATACCTATGGACTAACTTTGAGAGGAGTTCCGAGATTCAAAATCCGGTAATAGTTTCGGAGTTCTTAAATAAGATTTCGGAGATGTTATGGATTTCAGAACAAAAGGCCAAAGCCTTGTTTTACGGGGTAGAATACATTTTTGCCCTGTCTAATAGCTTTCAGAAGACCTTTTTCATAGCGGGACTCTGGGGAGTTATAGGGAGCCTACCGATAATTTATTTATTTATAGAAAGTTTAATGAGGAGGAAAAGGGAAGGAGAGAGTTAGAATCCTTTTTCCGCCATATATATTACAAGGTCTCTTAGTCTACAGGAATATCCCCATTCGTTATCATACCACGCAGCGATGTGAACCAGATTGTCTATTACTTGTGTAAGTGGTGCGTCGAATATTGCAGAGTGGGGATTTCCAACAATATCCGACGAAACTATTGGGTCTTTACAATATTGGAGAATCTCTTTGAGGTAAGGTTTACCGCTGTTTTTATACTTCTCTGCAGTCTCTTTGAATCTTTCGTTCACTTCTTCCACGGAAGAAGGAGCCTTACTTACAACCACTGTAAGGTCTATAAGAGAGCCATCAGGAACCGGTACCCTTCTTGCCGTGCCACCCAGTTTACCCTTAAGTTCGGGAATAACTTCTCCTATCGCTTTTGCTGCTCCGGTAGTTGTAGGAACAATGTTTACAGCTGCAGCCCTTGCTCTTCTTAAATCCCTATGAGGAAGGTCTAAAAGTCTCTGGTCATTGGTATAAGCGTGAACTGTAACCATATATCCCTTTTCTACACCAAAGATTTCGTTCAAGACCTTTATACAGGGTGCAAGGCAATTTGTAGTACAGGAGGCATTAGAAACTATGTTATGTTCTTTTGGATTGTATTTTTCTTCATTTACACCTAGGACTACCGTAATATCAGAGTTCTTTGCAGGAGCGGAAATTATTACCTTTTTTGCCCCTGCTTGAAGGTGTTTGGAGGCGCTCTCTCTATCCCTGAAGATACCAGTGGATTCTATTACTATATCAACTCCTAAATCGCCCCAAGGTATCCGGGACGGGTCTTTTTGAGCAAAAACTTTAATTTCTTTTCCATCGACGACTAAATTTTCTCCTTCAGCTTTTACTTCACCTTTAAATATTCCATGTACGGAGTCGTATTTAAGGAGGTGGGAAAGCTGCTCGGCACTTGTTAGGTCGTTTATAGCTACTATTTCTATTTCTTCCCTTCCCCAGGAAGCCCTAAAGAAACTCCTCCCTATCCTGCCAAATCCGTTAATTCCAACCTTAATTCCCATAGTTTAAATAATTATATTTGATATCTATGGAATACATTACCAACTATCCCCTTGGCGAACTTAAAGAGAGGTTTAAAGATTTAGGACTGGAAC
>DQTK01000130.1 GCA_015662815.1 Aquifex aeolicus
CAATCGTTGCTAACCTTACAAAATCAAGACAGAGAGCTAATTTTCCCTATTCTCTTGCCAAGGAGCCGAAAGGGACTATCTTAAGTCCCTTGATTTTCAATTTTGTTATAAACCTACCTCATTTTTTATGATTTATATCAGGGTATTCGATTTCTCTTGACATTTTCATAAAAGTGTTTATATTTGCCAAACCTTTTACTTCAAAATAACCCATCCCAGAGGTTTGTTTTCGGAAGTGAGCTTGCGCGTTTTATTCATTTCTTTTCCTGCCCTTTGGACTACTGATTTATAAACCTTTCTGTAGAACCCTTCTAACCTTTTATTTATATAAAACATAAGCATTATAGTTAAGCTTAAAAATCCTTGGTGTTTCCCTATCCTGAGGATAAAGTTCCCGTTCCCGAGAGCTTCTTTTACCTTGTTAAGCCTATTTACTTCTAAGCCTTTTCTTGAGAAGAAAGAACTTTCTACATCGTATAAAAACCTGTGGAACTCCCGCGAGAACTCCTTCAGGTTTTCCAAGGTTAAATAATCCACGTATGGGTTTTCGGAAACCTTTTTCAAAGCCTTTTTTATATTTTCGTCAATCCGTATGGAAATATTAAACTCCGTGCCTTCTTTTAAAAGTTCATGAGGTTCAAAGAACCGCCTGCTTGAGCCTATTAGTTTTACCGCGTCTACGTAAAGACACTCGGAAGGGTCTTTATTTTCGCTGTCGCTCACATAAACAGCCTTAAATATGTCGTATTTAGCATCTTCTCTGTTATCCCTGAAAATTAGAGCAGATATCTTTTCGTCAGCTTCTTTCCATGCATCTCGTCTCCCTCCGGGATTTTGATAGGATTTCTCAAGGGCATCTTCTATTATTTTTTTCAAGCGATTGTAGAGGAAAAAGTTTTTTCTTTCTATCTCTTCGTATACAACTCCGAATATAAAAATTGTCCTGAGAGCTCCTTTTACTTCCGAGCCGGGAATATAGACATCTTTTCCGGATTTTATAAAGCTTTTTATACCTTTGTAATCCGTTCTATTTTTCAAGGGAACTCTTGTTTCCACTCTGTAATTTTCTTCAAGGTTTATATTTCTCTCTCTCAGGAATTCCCCGAGGCTTTTAGAAAAACCATACTCCCTTACTTCGTTTCTGAGTTCTAAAAGCAAATTTCTCAATTTATCTCCGTAAAATTTTTCTCTGAGTTGGGAAACTATCTTCTCAGGTGTATATATCTTTATATACTTATTTTCAACCGCGTATTCCCAAGGAATTATTTCCTCCCCATCTCCTATGTGAACGGGAGTTAATGTTTCCAGTTTCATTACTCCCACCTCACAAATATCGGGAATGCATAACCGTATTGATAGATAGGTTTATCTTCTATCCGCGAAAGATTTTTAAAAGCACCGTAAAAGTCCTTATTTCTCTCTACTTTTATATTTGAACCTTTGTCTATGTAGAGAACTCTCTTTTTCCATATATGAGGAATTACAGCCTCGTAGTAGTTATCCACCACACCCATGTAAGGGAAGGTGTTAAAAAAACTTTCCTCCAACCTGTAAGTCCCATCGTAAAAGTGAGGAGATAGGCTTATAAATCTGTTTCCTTTACCATTTATGTAATCATTTAACCATCCCTTGTATTCTTCGAGTTCTACCTTATACACTCCCATACCCGTGGAGCGATTTCCCCCTATTTGTGTAAACTTCAGCGATGCATGAACTTTATCAATTAAATCCTCGTCGAAGAATACCATCAAGACGCTGAAAGGGTAAGAAACGTAAAAGGCTGTTTCATTGTAAAGGTTTCCTTCCGTTGTAGTCCAGGTTATTCTGTTTATGGTTGCGTGTACCGTGTTGACCTCTTCGTAGGGATTTTCAATTTTTTCGGATTCGGAAATCCTTTTTGAAAGTTCGTATTCTGTTTTTATTTCTCCGTCAAGGATAGCTTTAAAAATTTCTTCATTTACAAAGTTAACCCTTTTTAATTTTTTTCTCAGGGAATAATCTTCGTGAGTTTTAGCCTCCGGCCAACCGCCGTCCAGCGTCGGCTTCGGAAAAAGTACCCCCCTTTCGGTAATAAACAGAGGAGAAGAGAGAATAAAAGGGGGACTTTCTTTAAATCTTTCAAGGGTTCCCTTTAAATCTTTTTCACCGAATAAGATTTTTATTCCCCAGCATATAGCTCCGAAAATTGTATAACTTTCGGGAAACAGAGTAGCAGGAGAAAGGGCATGAAAAGTGAACTTTACCACCTTAGACATTTCTTATTATCTCCTCCAAACTGTTTATAACATCTTGCACACTATTGAACTTTCCTATCTCCTTCTTTTGCCCTTCTCCTGTATAGTATTCCCTCGGAATAAATTCAATTACCAGCTCTTTAAACTTTACTCTTCCCGAACCCCTTGAACCATATCCGCCTAAGAAGTTGTTTTCCAGCATTTCCAAACCTTTGAAGATAACTTTAAGTAGTTTCTTGTCTTCTTCCTTGAATAAGTCAAAGACTATTCTCCCTTTAAACTCCGCTCCGGCGGGGACTCTTTCAACCTTTCTGGGGTTTGCCCGTGATGTAATCCTGTTTATTTGGTTTTCCGTTTTGATTTCAGTAAATATTCCTTCACCGAGTTGCTCAGAAAGTCTCTCAAGGGTTTCTTTAGTAGGATAAGCATCAAAGAATTTAGCCCTAGGAGGTCCTGGAGGATTTTTTTCTTCTTTTGCAAGCCTTTCAACGGTCTTTGCATCTCCCGTTCCGAAAATTATACATATGCTACACTTTCCGCAGTCACAAGGTTTTCCTGCTTTTTCGATATCGGCAGAGTTCTTTTCATACATTTCCTCAACTCTTCCCAAAGCCCACTCAAGAAGACTTCTCACTTTTCCCTTTATCGAAGAGCCGGGAATATAAGGGGCCCCTTGGGGAAGTTCCGAGCCGTCATCGTAAAATTCTGGGATAGATACCGGTGCCTTTATTACAGGGTTGTCTACTCCCCCTATGTCAAACTCCTCTTTTGCTCCCCCTATTCTCAGACCTGTAAGATTTGTAAGAGTATAATCGATTACAAAAGAGCCTTGATATTTAAACATTTTTAGCCCCTCCTTAATCCTTTGTTATATAAGCAACTATGGCGGTAAAGAATCTTTCCGCAGTTTCTACATTCTTTCTATTCGGGAACTTTTCTACATTTTCAATCAACGCTGTAATAAGATTTGCAAAGTCTTCATTTAGTACTTTTCTGTTTTTCTGATACTCTATTATCGGATACAGCATATAAAGTCTCGTAAGTATATCCTCATCAAATTTCCATCCATTTCTTTTTAAAGCTTCGTATATTCCCTTAAACTCTGCGTATATTTTCCTTACTTGAACCTTTGTAAGTTTCAAATCACGTGCTATGTTGTATGCGTATCCCTTTGGTTTTACCAAGTCCTTTAATCCTATTTCACTTATAGGGCTACTTTGGATTTTCCTCCGCAATTCTTCAGCTGCATTAATACCCCTATTGTTATTAGGTCTATTTCCGTACCTCATAACTATCCCCCTCATCTATTAATTAACAATTTTTTATTTCCTTTTCTGACATCTCTTGTTCTCATAAGCAGATACTTGGCTATAAATAGTGCTGAATCTTTAACCTTATAATCCTTTTCTACATCAAGAAAAAGAGCTTCTATTGCTCTTCTGTTCTCAGCTTTCTTAATATTTCTTATAAGGTAATAGTAGAAAAGGGGATAAAACATATACTTTTCCTCAGATTTATCCGCTTTAAAGTAGTTTCTGAGAAGTTGATAAAACCTGTACAGATTACCTCTTCCTATTTCATTTCTTATTAAATTTATTACTTCATCAGCACTCTCTAAAGCTTTTTCCAACTCACTCCACTTTAATGTCTCCCCGAGAACGTTTATACTGTCTTTTCCTTCATTTTCTTTGGCATTTTTCTCTGCTTTTGATACTCCCTCTGAAGCAAGTCTTATAGGATAATTCCCCGTACAGGTAAATACCCCGCAAGACATTCCTATGTTTGGATTTTCACATGTATAAAATTTAAACTCCTTTCTTACTTCCTGTATAGCCTCTATAGCATAGTTCCACGGTGCTACTATAAAAAGGTCATCTCCACCGGCATAAACTATGTAAATCTTATTGTCAAACTCTTTAGAAAACAGGTAATTCAGATAACCAGAAAAGAACAGATCTAAAGATCTGCTTAAAGTAGCAACTCTCGAAATTGTATAATGCTCTCCTAAGCCTTTCATAAAAATTAGTCCGAGATTATCAACATCTGCCATAACGTAAGCTAGTTTTTTATCTCCTTCAGCCTCTTCCACAAGTTCTTCGAAAGGCTTTACTATATCCTCCTTATCATCTTTTAAAGGAACTGTTTTTCCGATAAATTTAAAACCGCAAACCTTTTCTTCCTTTTCAAACCTTTCCGTATCGTTAATTAGGAAAACCTCACCATTTTGATAATCTTTTATTTCTTCTGCAAAATAAACTCCCCCGACACCTTTGAGATAAAATCCTTTGTAGTTTAATTTTTTATCAGAAAGAATGACATATTTACTTTTAGGAATTTCATTTCCTACCTTTGTAAAAGTTTTACACCAAGAGCAAATCTCTTCTTTTTCAGGTATCAATTCCCATCTACAAGAGGGACACAGTTTTACGTTCCCTTCTACAGGTTTGTTCGCTATTCTTTCGTATTTTTCAATTGAGTAGATAAACTTTCTCTTTTTTGCTCTTTCTGCTTTATTCATAAGGTTTCTTATTATCCCGCTGTAATCCTTAATCTGGGAAAGGTTGAAAGTCGTATGGTATAAAACTAATCCTAATTTCCCCCCAAATTCTCTTAAAAGGCTTTCTTCTACCATTTCTCCTATTTCTTTTAACTTTTCTTCTATACCTTCTTCATAACCTACAACAGCCTGGAATTTTCCACCCCCTACATAAAGAAGGTTGGTCCAAGGATATCCGAGTTCTTTTAAGATAAATCTTCCTACTATTTCAGGAAGAAATGTTATAAAGGAGCTCCTTCCTCTGAGTCTTTTTGCTGCCCCCTTTATATTTGAAATATCGTATAAAAACCTTTGGATACCGCTTATATCTCCTTCAAAAATTACAAGCCTTAACTTTTTTGCGAATTTTTCTCTCGCTTTGTCGTTATAATTCTCTAAAACTTCAAGGTTTTCCTGAATGTATAGAGCTGTTGCAAGTGCCGATACTACTCTCGAATGATCAAAGAGGGATATATCCGGATAATGAGAATGGTATCTCTCAACATCGTATATAGAAGCGGGAACGCACCAGGTATATTTATACAAGACATAATAAAAGTAGGTAAGTCTTTCCTCAAGACTAAGATCCTTTTCTACGTTTAAAGCTTCTTCGAATCCCTTTTTTAAGTCCAAATATTTCCCGTAGAAATATTCTTTTTCAATTCCCCTGTAATCTGTTGCTTCTTCATACACTTTTGGAAAAATAACTTCTTCGTCTATTTTCAAAGGTGAAAGTTTATAAAACCAGTTCTTTAAAGTTTTCCCTTTGCCTATATTTATTATTTCAAATACGGACCTTAACCTTTTAAACTCCTTTTTTGTTTCTATATCCGAAAGCACACTCCTTTCCGTAGAAGCATACCAATCGGCAAGTCTGAAAATAGCTCTTACGGGAAATAATTTTTCCGGTGCTTCAGGGTATTTACTATCGGGTTTATGATGGAAACAAGCGGAAAGAACTATCTCTTTATCTTCTTCATTTTCTATTCTCAGTTTATCAAGAATTTCCCTTGCTTTCTCGTAGCTGAGCTGTGCGTGAGCGTATCCGAAGTTATCAGTATCTTCCCTTCTTTCGTAATATTTCCCTTCTTCCTCGTAAGCCCTTTGGTAAAACTTCCCTATATCGTGAAGAAGACCCCCAAGAGCTATTAATATTCTCTCTCCCTTCAAGAGTCTCCCCATCAATAATTATTAAACGAATTATTAAAGTAGCTTTTGACATAAAAAAACAGAAAAAATTTCCTAATCTATTCTTTTACTAAAGGCATTTCAAGACACTTTGAATTAGATGGGAACTATCTACCTTATAACTTATAATTTCGTTAAAGTTGTGGATGATGCTTTAATGGGAATAACCCATGTAATAAGGGATGAAGACTTATGTAAACCATGTTTTTTTAGCAATATACAATTTTTTATCTGCACAAGATATACGCTGAGTGAGAAAATAAAATAAAAGAATTGTAGTTAACGAAGGAGATAGTAGGGATATAGCAAAAGAGAGAGGAAAAAAGGAACGAAAGAAAGCTTTAGAACAAGGAAGACATAGAAAAACTCCTTGGAATGATTGAAGAAAAACCAAAACCCAAGGTAATTCTTTATGCACGTGTATCAACAAAAAAGCAAGAAGATTACCTCAAAAATCAAGTAGCAAGGCTTGAAGAGTTTGCAAAATCCAAAGGATGGAACTATGAATAGGTCCTTCACCGATGTAAATGACGTATTGAGAAGGAGCTTTTCCATTTTTGGGACGTAGGATATGTTCTTTGGCTGAGTTAACAGAAAATTTTTTCTCAAAGGAAAAAATACGAAAAGTCATGGATAGAGGTTTCCCCAAAAGACGATGATATAGATCGGAATAAATTGGATAAATAAGAAGGAGTAATCTAATGAATATGGGAAATCTTTTTGCGGTTTTATTTTTACTTCTCATAAGTTTCGGATACCCGTTGAGTCCTTCTGAGGAAAATGAGCTAATAAG
>DQTK01000016.1 GCA_015662815.1 Aquifex aeolicus
AAGGAAGCCTCATCTTACGAGATTTGAACTCATGGTACTCCACAAAATGCCAAAATCTGGAATGTTTCTCAGTGAGCTTTTCAAAGAATTTGATGAGTTGATGAAAGAAGAAGTTCACCTTGCGGTGGAAAAACTCCAAGCACGCGGATTCCTTGACGTACTTCCAAACGAAGGACTGGTTCTCACAAAAGCGGGAGAACTATTAAAAGAAGCTGTATCTTCTATACCCGAAGGCCTTGGAAATCCGATAAATCCTTTTATGTTTAGAATAGTGAAGGCTATAGCGAAAGTAGGTAGTTTCTATGTAAAAGAAGAAAAGGTAAGAATATTACCTAAACAGTTTGAGGAAGTAGAGAAAATGACGGGACTGGATCATGAAACCTTCATAAATGAATTATCCTTACTCAGGCTCATAGGTATACTGGGACAGAACTCACTCCACAAATCCGGATTATCCCTTCTGAAAGCGGTTGAAGAAATACAGAAGGAAGCAATAAAAGAAGTTTAAGCCTTTTCTTTTTCTCTTTTTTTTCTTTTTTAAATTTCCTTAAGGAGGTGTACAATTCTCACCTATAAAATCACCGACCAAAAAACTTATAGAAGCTTTCACTTCTTTAGAATTTCCTGAATATATTTCCTTAACGGTTATATAAATTTGGACAGTGTAAACCGCGGAAGTGTTCATAAGATTTACTAGATTCCCATTCAGTTCAGGGTTTCCAACAGATACGGTAATAGTTTATTGAGTGTTAGGGTTTATTGTACTGGTTAGAAACTTTTCCGTTGGTTCTAGAGGAATTGCATTTTGAGACACGGGAGAATAAACTATTCTAAGCTTTTCTACTTTAACAGGAGAGGGTGATATATTTGCAGGTAAGTTAGGGTTAGGTATTACATTAATGGTTAAATTAACCTGTACGGGATATATTGAGAAGACATCACAAATACCATCATCATTTGCGTCTTTTTTAACTATATCCGCTTGGATTTCTAACTGATCTACAGATGCGTAGACTATAACGCTGTCAAGTTCCCCTTCAGTACTTCCTCCTCCGCAGGATATATTAAAATAACTATTCCTCATGAAGCCGGTAATCAAGTTTTCCGAATTATATGAAGTTAAGAAACTCCTTAGGAAGACCAGGCTTCATACTGTATGTGAAGAATCCAGATGTCCCAACATATCGGAATGTTTTGGTAATAAAACGGCTACCTTTATGATTTTGGGAACTCATTGTACACGCCGATGTGCATTTTGTAATGTGGAAAAGGGATTTCCACAAAGGGTAGACCCAGAAGAACCCTATAGACTCCTTGAAGCTGTGAAAGTCTTGGGATTAAAGTATGTTGTAATAACTTCTGTAACGAGGGATGATCTTCCTGATGGAGGAGCTAAACATTTTGCTGAATGTATAAGAGTTCTGAAAGAGAATATTCCCGACATAAAGGTAGAAGTTTTAATTCCTGACTTCAGGGGAAATAGAAACTCCCTTGAGACGGTTTTGGCTCAAAAGCCGATAGTGCTTAATCACAATGTTGAAACTGTTCCGAGGTTATATCCTACAGTAAGAATAGGAGCTGACTACAGGAGAAGCTTGGAAATTTTAAAATGGAGCAAAGAAATAGACAGGGGTATTTATACGAAATCCGCAATAATTGTAGGGTTTGGGGAGAAGAAAGAAGAAATAATTAAAACTATAGAAGACTTGAGAGAGGTTGATTGTGATTTCCTTGTAATAGGGCAGTATTATCAGCCTTCCCTCAAATATCATCCCGTAGTTAAGTACTACACCGAAGAGGAATTTAAAGAATTAGAAGAAGTAGCCTATGGCTTGGGTTTTAAATTTGTAGTGAGTAAAGCAAATGCAAGAAGTTCCTACAAGGCATTTGAAAGTCTGCTCAGCACATAACTTTCAAGAGAATAAAACCTTTTTTCTTCTTCTCCTCCTTTTTCGTGGTCGTAACCCAGAAGGTGGATTATACCGTGCACGAGGAGTCTTCTAACCTCCTCTTCTAAAGTGTGTCCGAATTCTTTCGCTTGTCTTTCCGCGGTATCTTGAGAGATTACTATATCTCCGAGTATTTTATAGCCGTTAAAAATTTCATTAATAGGAAAGGAGAGAACATCTGTAGGGCTATCTTTGCCACGATAAACCTTGTTTAACTCTTGGATTTCTGAATCATCCGTTATGTAAATAGAAAGTTCGACACCTTTAAGGCCCAGGGAGGAAAGAGCCTCTTGAGCCCATTCCTCAAGAACTCTCTTCATTATCTTCCTCTTTTTGAGTTTTACCAGAACTCTGTTCTCCGAATTTCTCATACTGTTCATACGCATTAATAATCTTAGCAACTATAGGATGTCTTACAACATCACCTTGTTTAAAGAAGATGAACTCTATACCTTCAATTTCCCGAAGAACCTCAATAGCTTCAAGCAATCCCGATTCCTTTTTCTTGGGAAGGTCTATTTGGGTTACATCTCCCGTAATTACAGCTTTGGAACCAAAACCTATTCTTGTGAGGAACATTTTCATCTGGTCCCGTGTAGCATTTTGGGCTTCATCAAGTATAATAAAAGCGTCATTGAGAGTTCTTCCTCTCATAAAAGCGAGCGGGGCAATTTCTATAATATTCCTCTCAAGCATATAGTTCGCTTTGTCGTAATCAACCATATCGTAAAGGGCATCGTATAAAGGCGTAAGATATGGATGAACTTTTTCCGCTATTGTACCGGGTAGAAATCCCAACTTTTCACCTGCTTCTACAGCTGGCCTTGTAAGAATTATCTTATTGACCCTTCCTTCCTTCAAATGTTGAAGAGCCATAGCCATAGCAAGATACGTTTTTCCTGTTCCTGCAGGACCTATACCGAAAACTATGTCATTTTTCTTTATAGCTTCAATGTATTTCCTCTGGGTTTCTGTTTTAGGAACTATAGCTTTCTTTCTATGGGTTATCAAGATAACTTCTTCTTCTAACTCTCTTTCCTCTTTACCCTGCTCGCTTTCAATCTGATAAGCTTCTATACTCTTTAAAAACTGCTTTGCATATTCTTTGACATCTCCTGCAGTAAGTCTTTCATGCTGAAGACGTTTCAAAACGGCGTTTAAAAAGTTAATAAAATTTCTTACTTTCTCTTCTTCTCCTTTAATGATTAATTCAGTTCCTCTGGGAACTATCTTTACATCGAAGAATTTTGTGAAAAACTTTACATTTTCGTCTCCTCTTCCTACTATGGCGTAGAATCTTTCATCGTATTTACCTAAATCAACTCTTTCTTCTACCAAAACTTTTTCCATGTATATTAATTTAGTTTAAAATGTGTTAAAAATTCATTTATAATATCCCTTTTGCTAAAAATCCCACGGAGGTGAAGGATTGACAGTTCTTCAGAAGATAGCAAAGGAAGTTTATGAGGAGACTAAGGTAAGACTTCACGCGAGAAATGTTGAAAGAGTAATTCAAGCTCTTTTAAAAACCAGAGACTTTTGGAAAGTTGTAGATTATTCAGATTTGCCTGTGCCCGCAGCTTCTGGAATTATTAAGCGTCTTTTAAATGAAGGTTATGTATTTATAGACGAAAACGAAAATATTCTTCTTACCCAAAAGGGCCTCGACTTGGTAAAAGAACTTGGTATTGAAAGTTTTGAAGATTACAGTTGTTCAGCATGTGAAGGCAGGGGTATTCCCTTCTACGGTGATAAAGAACTTTACAGAACTTTTATTGAAATAGCAAAAGACAGACCTACTCCCGTTCAGCAATATGACCAAGGAAGCGTTACACCGGAAACAACTATATCTAGAGTTCTTTTCCTCGATAGCAGAGGAGACCTAAGAGGTAAAGAAATTATCGTAATGGGTGCGGAAGATGATTTGACCGGGCTTGCCATAGCTTTAACAAAAAAAGCCAAGAGGGTTGTAATTATAGATATAGATGAAAGACTTATAGACTTTGACAATAGGATAATAAAGGAGCTGGGGATAGACAACGCAGAGGCTATGGTATGGGATTTAAGAAATCCTTACACTGAAGACTTCTTAGGGAAGTTTGATGTATTTATCACCGACCCTCCTGAAACGTTTGCGGCATTTAGAGCGTTTATAGGAAGAGGAATAGCTACACTTAAAGATGCCGGCTGTGTAGGATACTTCGGACTTACCCTCAGGGATAGTTCTATATTTAGATGGAAAGAGTTTCAAGAAACACTTATAAATGAATACGGTGTGGTTATTACGGACATTATTCAGGACTTTAACCACTATATGAACTGGGAGTATCATCCTGAAACACGAGCCGCTCAAATAGCTCCTGTGAAGAAAAATCCTACCGATATATGGTACAGATCTGCTTGGTATAGAATAGAGACGCTTCCCGGATTCAAGATTTGGAATGAACCCATATCCGACGAGGTATTCTACCTTGACGAAGAAGGCTCTACTACTTAGTTGCTTTTTTTTAACACTCTTTTCCTTTCCTTTTTCAACATATAGATGGAATATTCCCCCGGAACCCGATTTATTTGATAAGGAAGAAGTGTTAAATTTAGAACATATAGAAAAGAAAATTCCCGGAATTTATAAGGAAATTTTGCAGAATCTAAAAACTCCGGATGAAGCCAGACCCAGCATTTGGCCCGTGGTAGGAGTTGTTACTTCAGATTTCGGTTGGAGGAGAAAAAGGAGATATAAAGAGTTTCATGCTGGAATAGATATAGCTGCTCCTACGGGAACACCCATAGTAGCCACGGCGGATGGAATAGTTATTTTTAGTGGATATGTAAGGGGATATGGGTACGTAGTAATTATATATCATGGCTACGGATATACTACTGTTTACGCACACATGTCCGGAATGGAAGTGAGTGCAGGAGAAATAGTTGCAAAAGGAAAGGTAATAGGATACGTAGGAAGAACAGGAAGAGCTACCGGTCCCCACTTACATTATGAAGTTTTAAAGTACGGAATAAGACAAAATCCTATACTCTATCTGCCTTAAGCTAATCCTCTCTTCTTTAATTCGTCTTCATATATCCTTCTCCAAAGGATATTCCACTCCGGACTGCCTTCAAGTATATCCCCCGAATACTTTTTAATCCTCCTTCTTACTTCCCTTTCTATTTCCTCTTCTATCTTCAATGCGCCAAGGACTATCTCTCTTATCCTCCTTCTTATTACCGGAGGGTCCTCGTAAATTTCTATACTTTCATCTTCCATTATTAAGTTCATAATCCTATTAATTATCTGATTTAATCTTTCTCTTTTATCAATATTAATATCCATTTCTTCCGCTAACTTCCTCTTTACTGCCAAAAATGCAGTTCTATAGTCTATATTTTCCTTTTCAAGGATATCTAAATTTTGTTTTAAAACCTCTTTCGCTCTTTCTTCAAGTTTTTTTTCCTCTTCGGTCGCTTCTCTAAATATTCTTATTATCTTTTTCTTAAATATTAATGGGTCCTCAAGTTCCAAAATTTTTTCTTTATTAGCGAGTTCTTCTACTATAGATTCTCCTATGGCTTCTATTAACCTATCAGGCAACCTCATTATAGAACATTATACACATATTTTTCTACAGAAAACTTTCCAGTAAATTCTTTACCTCTTCTGTATATTCTCCGTTTTTTTCATTAATTATCAA
This sequence comes from Aquifex aeolicus, assembly GCA_015662815.1. Lineage (GTDB taxonomy): Bacteria > Aquificota > Aquificia > Aquificales > Aquificaceae > Aquifex > Aquifex aeolicus_A. The sequence continues at coordinate 5,639 of DQTK01000016.1, forward strand.
AGGTTTATCACATTCCAAAGGACCCTTTAAATTTTTTATTGAAGTAATTATAGATAATTTTGCTCTTTTTTCTATTGTAGGGTATATAAAACTTAGAAATCTTGCAGGTAAATTATTTTTATCTAAAAGATTAAAAGCTTCATAGAGTCTAAAACAGGGAATTAGTATATTTAAATACCCACCGTCTCTTAGTAAATATGCGCTTGCCTTTAAAAAATCCTTTAAAGTTCCCCAAACTTCAAAATGATAAGGATTTAATTTGGATGTATAGTTCAAAGGATAAAAAGGAGGATTAGTTACTATAACATCACAAAATTGTTTCGGAAAAAGGTTTTGTATTTTTTTAACGTCTCCCTTTACAATTTCTATTAAATCATTAAGTTTATTTAAATGGATATTTTCCTCAAGGAGTTTTATCATCTTTTCATCAATTTCAACCGCTATTACTTTCACCCTGTATTTTTTTGCTATAACTATGGATAGAAAACCGAAGCCTGCTCCCAGATCTACAACTAATGATTTCCTTTTTATGCCTCTTATTTTGGAAAGGAATAAAACGAGATCGATGGAAACTTTATGGCTTTGGGGTTGATAAAGAAATATTTTTCCCCTGAAGAAGGGAAAAGGATTTTTATCTATACTTTTCAATTAAATCTAGTAATGTCCTTGCTTTTTCTGCAGCTTTTTCCCACTCTTTTATTTCTTCCATAGTTTCCGCAGTAGCTTGTTTCTTGATGGCGTTTTCAAATTCTTCTTTTAGTTTCGATTCGGGAGGAAGCTTACCAAGCTCGTAACCCTCTTCGGTGAGAATTAAAACCTTTTTAGGAGTTACGTCTAAAATCCCGTAGGTAACAACTACTCCGTTTTTATCGTCACCGTTAAAGTACACCAGCCCGGGCTTTAGAAGGGTCATTAAAAACATGTGATTTTCAAGAATTCCTACTTCTCCTTCAACCGTGGGAACATTTATACTTTCAACTTCTCCTGCATAAAGCAATCCCCGTGGAGAAACTATTTCTACCTGTATCATACTTGAATATTATATAAGGAAGTTAATGGATTAAAACTAACTACTTTAAAATGGAGCTTTAAAAAAAGAAAAGCCTATCAGTTATATAATATTAATATTAGAATGAAAAGAAAAAAAGAAAGGGAAATAAGTAGGGAATATACCGCAGAAGCTATAAAGGCGGTATCGGGGCTTGAACACGTAAGACTACGTCCCGCTATGTATATCGGAGATGTAGGAGAGCGGGGACTTCATCACCTTATCTGGGAGATATTGGATAACGCAGTAGACGAAGCGGTTGCAGGGTACGCAAGGAATGTTTTTCTTACAATACATCTGGATAACTCCGTTACGGTTGAAGATGACGGTAGAGGTATACCCGTAGACATTCATCCCGAAACCGGAAAGCCCGCCGTAGAAATGGTTTTTACTATGCTGGGTGCAGGAGGTAAGTTTGAAAAGAAAGTATATACCTATTCCGGTGGACTCCACGGTGTCGGAGCTTCAGTGGTAAATGCTTTGTCCGAATGGCTTGTCGTTGAAGTATATAGAAGGGGAAAAATTTACAGAATGGCGTTCAAGAGAGGTGAGGTTGTAGAACCCCTCCATGTAGTAGGAGAAACTAAAAAGAGAGGAACGAAAGTAAGTTTTAAACCCGATTCTGAGATATTCGAAACTACAGATATAAAGTTTGATGTGGTTGAAAAAAGAGTAAGGGAGTTAGCATATTTGAACCCCGAGGTAAAATTTGAACTCACCGATGAAAGACTCGGTAAACATCTCGTTTATAAATTCGACAGAGGCATAGAGGAGCTTGTAAAGTATCTTAATCAAGGTAAAGAACCCCTTTTCAAAGACATTATTAGAATACAAGGGGAAAAGGACGGGATGATAGTTGATATAGCTTTCCAGTATGTGAAAGACTACAAGGAGAGAATAGAGAGCTTTGTAAACAACATTAAAACCGTTGAAGGCGGAACACACGTTACCGGTTTCAGGTCAGGGCTAAGCAAAGCAGTGATTAGAATGGCCCAGGGATTAAAACTATCCAAAGATTTAAAGAAAGCCTTTACCGGTGAAGATGTAAGGGAGGGACTTGTTGCTGTAATTGCTTGTAAAGTTCCTAACCCTCAATTTGAAGGCCAAACAAAGGCAAAACTGGGAAATCAGAACGTAAAGACCATAGTAGAAAGTCTTACCTACGATTACCTTACGAGTCTTTTTGAAAGGAAAAGAGATATTCTGAAGACGATAGTTGAAAAGGCAATAGAGGCAGCTCTGGCAAGGGAAGCCGCTAAAAAGGCAAAGGAATTAGTCAGGAGGAAGTCTCCTCTCGAAGAGGGAGTCCTTCCAGGAAAGCTTGCGGACTGTTCAGACAGAGACCCTGAGAAATGTGAAATATTCCTTGTTGAAGGTGATTCCGCAGGGGGTTCTGCAAAGCAAGCAAGAGACCGTAGATACCAAGCTATTTTGCCTCTGAGAGGTAAGATTATAAACGTTGAAAAGGCAAGAGTTGATAAAGTGCTTTCTAATGACGAAATAAAAGCTATAGTGAGTGCTCTAGGTTGCGGAATAGGAGATGATACAGATTTGAAAAAACTCAGGTATCACAAAATTATTCTTATGACTGATGCAGATGTTGACGGTTCTCACATAAGAACCCTCCTTCTCACGTTCTTTTACAGATTTATGCCCAAGCTTATCGAGGAGGGATATATTTACATAGCTGAACCGCCGCTGTATAGAGTAAAAAAAGGAAAAAAAGAAATTTACATTAAAGACGATAGGGAATTTGAACAATTCCTGATGAATGAAATAAATGAAAAAGGAAAACTTGTCGATGCCAAAGAAGTGGAGTATACAAGGGATGAACTGATAAAGCTCCTAATGAGAATTAAAGATTATGAAGATTCCTATAAAGCTCTAGTTAAATCAAAAGGTGAGGATATCATAAACTTTCTACTTACCCACAGAATAAGAGAAGAACATTTAAGGAATGCTACAAAAGTTAAGGAATTGGTGGAGGTTCTGACAAAGGATTTACCCGATTACAGGGTTGATACAAGATACAATGAACTTGAAGGTGCTTACGATATAATACTTTACGATGATAAACTCGGAACAAAAACCGTAATAGATGCGAATTTCCTGTCTTCTTTATCTTACAGAGAAGTTCTCGAAGGTATTCATATACACCTGCCGGTAAAAGTTATCTTTGACAACAAAAAAGAAGAGGTAAATAGTCTTATTGAGATTTACGAGAGGTTTTTAGATTTTGCACGTTCCGGAATGGAAGTTCAGAGATATAAAGGTTTAGGAGAAATGAATCCTGAGCAGCTTTGGGAAACCACTATGAACCCTAAGACCAGGAGATTAAGAAGGGTAATGATAGAAGATGCAGCGGAGGCAGACCGTATATTTACCATACTCATGGGTGAACAGGTAGAGCCCAGAAGGGAATTTATAGAAGAATATGCCAAGGAGGTAAAACACTTAGATGTTTAAAAGAGTTGTTGTAGGTATTGATGGCTCTCCTGCATCTCTTATAGCTGTGAAACACGCTTTCGAGATAGCAAGACATTTCAATACACCTGTCGTTGGGATATTTGTAATAGATGAAAGATTATTGGACGAAAGTTTCCTGCTGGAGCTATCTTCCATTCTGGGATTTACCTTTTATCCCGGGATATCTGCAAGAGTAAAGGAGTTCCTTGAAGAGCAAGGAGATTTACTCCTGAAAACCTTTGCGGAGGAGGGAAGAAAAAGTGGTGTAAAGATTTCTATTGTTCAAGTGCAGGGTATACCTTGGAAAGAAATAATAAATGAAGCAGACGAAGAGGATTTAATAGTTATAGGAAAAAAGGGAAAGAAGCTTATAAAAGGGGTTCTTGTAAGCAGCAATGCGGAAAATATAGTAAGAAATGCACCTTGCCCGGTTTTTATGTTAGCTGACAGCGATAGAGAATTCAAAAAAGTTTGCGTAGCCTACGACGGAAGGGAAAACTCTAAAAAGGCCCTTGAGATAGCCAACGCTCTTAAGGATGTCTACAACTACGAAATGAATGTTGTTTCTGCTGTAGAAAATCTGGAAGAAGCTAAGGAAAGAGAAAAGGAAGTAAAAACTGTGCTAAAAGAGGGGTTTAGATTTTACGGAATTAAGGGAATTCCCGAAGAGGTACTGGTGGATTTCTGTAAGAGGAATAGTATTGATATCCTATTTATGGGAGCATACGGCAAAGGTCCGGTACGAGAATTCTTCCTCGGAAGTGTTACAACTTACATCATTCATAATCTCGATATACCTTTACTCTTGATAAGAAAACCCCATGACAAAGGCTAAACTTATAGGAAGCTTAGAATACGCTAAATACCGCTATCCCCCAAATCACCCTTTGAAAATTCCCAGAGTTTCCTTACTTCTCAGGTTTCTAGAAGCTATGGAACTAATATCCGAAGATGAGATTATAAGAAGCAGGCAGGCCTCTATGGAAGAGCTCCTTCTCTTTCACAATAAGGATTATATAAAAACGCTTATAGAAGCGGGAAAATGTCAGTGTGTTCCTAATGGTGCAAGGGAAAAATGCAACATAGGAAGCTATGAAAACCCGGTATCTTACGCTATGTTCACAGGGTCTTCCCTGGCAACAGGTTCTACTATTCAAGCTGTAGAGGAATTTTTAAAGGGAAACGTGGTTTTCAATCCTGCCGGCGGAATGCACCACGCATTTAGAAATAGAGCCAACGGTTTTTGTTATATAAATGACCCGGCTGTAGGGATTGAATACCTTAGGAAGAAAGGTTTTAAAAAGATTCTATATATAGACCTTGATGCCCATCACTGTGACGGAGTTCAAGAGGCCTTTTACGAAACTGATGAAATTTTTGTTCTTTCATTACACCAATCTCCTAAATACGCTTTTCCCTTTAGAAAGGGATATCTTGAAGAAATAGGTAAGGGTAAAGGTAAAGGGTTTAATTTAAATATCCCCCTTCCCAAAGGTGTAAATGATGATGAATTTCTATACGCACTTGAAAATGCTCTTAACATAGTAAATGAGATTATAGAGCCTGAGGTATACCTTCTACAGCTCGGTACAGACCCGTTGCTGGAAGATTACCTTTCTAAATTTAATCTGTCAAATGTCGGATTTCTGAGAGCATTTAACATGGTAAGGGACTATTTTGGAGAAGGGATATACTTAGGAGGAGGAGGGTATCACCCGTACGCTCTTGCAAGGGCATGGGCTCTCATTTGGTGTGAAATTTCTAAAAGGGAACCTATAGATAATCTTACAAATGAAGCAAAAAAACTATTCCACAGCATAGACTTTGAAGAATTTGATGATGATGTAGATAGAAGTTATATGTTTGAAAGCCTCAAAGATTCCTATAGAGGTGGAGAAATAAGAAAGGAAGTCAAAGATATTATCGAAAAAGCAAAAGCTTTAATCTTGAACGCTTAAAGTAAAACGTTTTTTCTCCAAAATCAACTCCTCTATTTTTAAAATCCTCCCTATCTTTTTTTACTTTAGTCTCCTGAGCCTAAAAAAAAGTAGACAATTTGAAAGAGAACAGGATAAAGCAATAAAGAATAGAGCTAAAAAGAAACAAAGAGTTATACTGGTTTGGCGAGGTTTGTATATTTTGGTTAAATTCCCTGTTGTAAACTCTAACTCCTCTAATTATTAAACAGGCTCTTTTTTGTTGCATTTCAAATGTATATGTAAGATAATTAAGTATTTGCGAAAGTAGGAGCCTAAGGAGGTAATGGAATGAAATTCACCGAAGGAAAGGTGAAAGTTATTGCAAATGATGTAAAAAACTTAACACAAGCTCTTGAAGGATACATTCAAAAGGCCTTTTTTGAAGGAAAAGATATTTGTGCAAGTGGTGGGCTGGTTCTTAAAACTACTAACAAATTACAGGAGAAAATAAAAGAGCTTAAGGAAATACTTTCGAACGTAAAGAACTTATCTGAAGAAGTTAAAAAGAGGGCTGAGGAGATTTTGAATAAGGCTGAAGAAGTTCTTGCAAAAGGACTTGAAATCAAGAAGAGGGTTAAAGAGTTCGAAGCGGCTACAAACATTTATAAGAAAAATCCCTCTGAAGAGAATAAGAAAAGAGTTGAAACAGCTATCAATAACCTCAAATATCCCGAGAATGCAAAATTAACTCTGGAAGATTTTATAAAGAGTTGTAATCCTTACAAAAAATACCTCAAAAAGAGGGTAGGGGAAGTAGTAAGCTAATCTTCCTTTCTTTTCTTGTTGACTTTTCTTATTTGAGAATTATTTTCAATCCCATGGAGGCTAAAATGGGAGAGAAAGTATACATTTTTGATACTACCCTGAGGGATGGAGAACAAGCTCCCGGATTTTCTATGACTACAGAGGAAAAACTGCAAATGGCCCATCAACTTGCGAAATTAAACGTTGATATTATAGAAGCAGGATTTGCTGCTGCATCAAAAGGAGACTTTGAAGCCGTAAGAAGAATAGCTCAAGAGGTAAAGGGACCTGTTATTTGTTCCCTTGCAAGAGCTCTTGAGAGTGATATTGAGATTGCAGCAAAGGCACTTGAACCTACAGAAAGAAAAAGAATCCATACATTTATAGCTACATCTCCCATTCACATGGAATATAAACTTAAGATGAAACCAGACCAAGTTCTCGAGAGAATAAAAAAAGCGGTTTCTTTTGCCAGGAATTTTACCGATGATGTAGAGTTTTCTTGTGAAGATGCTACGAGAAGCGAAAGGGATTTCCTTTACAGAGCTATAGAAACTGCTATAAAGCACGGAGCAACAGTTATAAATATTCCCGATACCGTTGGATACGCTATCCCTGAAGAATTCGGCCAATTAATTGAAGATATTATGAATAACGTTCCCAATATAGATAAGGTTATCCTGAGTGTTCATTGCCACGACGACTTGGGGTTGGCAACTGCAAATTCCCTTACAGCTGTAAAACACGGAGCAAGACAGGTTGAATGCACTATAAATGGTATAGGTGAAAGAGCAGGAAATGCCTCTCTTGAAGAAGTTGTAATGGCCCTGAAGGTAAGAAAAGACTTTTTTGAAGATGTATATACAGATGTAAATACAAAGGAAATTTATAAAACTTCAAGATTGCTTTGTAGAATCACGGGAAACTTCGTTCAACCAAACAAGGCTATTGTGGGAGATAACGCTTTTGCCCATGAGAGCGGAATACATCAACACGGGGTACTCAGTCATAGAATGACCTACGAAATAATGAATCCCGAAGATGTCGGATTCCCTATGAGCAGAATAGTTCTCGGAAAACACAGCGGAAGACATGCTTTAAAGAAGAGACTCGAAGAACTCGGTTTTAAATTTACGAAGGAAGAACTCGATAGTGTTTTTGAAAAGTTTAAAGAGCTGGCAGACAGGAAGAAAGAAGTCTACGATGAAGACATTGAAGCCCTGATTTATCAGGAATTTATGAAAATAGATGACCAAGAACCTGTAAAGGTTTTACATTTCCAAGTTCAAAGCGGAGACAATATGATACCTACATCTACGGTGAAACTCGCCTTTAAAGGAGTTGAAAAAGAAGCTACGTCAACGGGAAATGGTCCTGTTGATGCAACTATTAAGGCTATTCAAAAAGCTCTTGGATTGGAACCGAAACTGCTTGACTACTCTATAAAAGCTTTAACTCCTAATACAGATGCCCAAGCGGAGGCAAGGGTTGTTTTAGAACTTGATGGGGTAAAAGCATCAGGAAGAGGGGTAGACACTGATATAATCAAGGCAAGTGTAAAAGCCTTTACCGACGCGCTCAACAGAGCCATAGTGAGAAAAGAGTACATACTTCAAAGACAAGAGGTTAGAGAAGAAGGTACAGTTTAATGTTGCTTAAACTGATATTTATCAGATTCCTTCTCCGTTTTATACTTATTCCTATTTTTGCGTTAATTTTCAGAGTTTGATTGTATTTGATAAGATAAAAAAATGGTTGAGAAGGAGGGAATTATGAAGAAGTTATCTTTAATATCTCTGATATTTTTTTCTTCAATAGTCTATGCTTCCTGTCCGAGTCCTGAAAAGTTTGAAAAGAAGTTAGAAGAAATTACAAAGCGGAAACTTACAGTGGTTGAAGTTTCTCCTATAAAGGGATTAAAACTCTGTCAGGCTGTTATTAAAAACGGTTTAAGACCACTCGTAATTTATACTGATGAAAATTTGAATTACCTTATCTCGGGAAACCTAATTGATATTAAAAGCGGCAAGAATCTTACCACGGAAGCTATTAAGAAATATCAAAGGGTTTCAAAGGAAATCCTCAAGGAGCTTGAAAATCTCGTAGATTTTAGATATGGTAGAGGTGAAAAATATGTTTACTTTATATCAGACCCTGATTGTCCTTTCTGTAGAGGGCTTGAACCTATCCTAAAGGAATGGGCAAAGGAAAACAACGTTGAGATAAGACATATATTCTTTCCATTGCCTATCCATCCCAAAGCAAAGGACAAGGCTATAGATATCATCTGTAGCGGGAAAGGTTATGAATACACTCATAAAGACTTTGAACCCAAAAATCTCTGTGACGAAGGAAAGAAAAAGATCGAGAGGAACATAGAATACCTTTCAGAACTGGGTGTAAGCGGTACACCTACTCTAATAGGTATGAACGGACAGGTGTTAATAGGACTTCCCAGAAGTAAAAACGATTTGAACGAACTGATAAAGTAATCAGCAGCATCTTATCCAATCGATGGGGGAAGTTTCAAGTCCCATCCTTTTGTGCCATTTATGAAATTCTTCTATAAGCTCCGGATAAAGCTCTATGAGATAAAACTTTAGAGGAGTAGAAATCCCGAAAAAATCGGTAAATAAAAGGAAAATGAATAATTCTTCCAGTTTTTGAGCTTCCCGCGCAAACTCCTGCCCGAATTTTAACCTGTAGAACTCGCTAAGGATTTCTTTCAGGTTCAAGTTTCTTTACCTCTCTCTGAAGCTTTTTAAAAGCCTTTCTTATTCCTCTTATAGCCTGTCTTATTCTGTGTTCATTCTCAACCAGAGCAAACCTTACATATCCCTCACCGTACTGTCCAAAACCTATTCCCGGAGAGACAGCAACTTTTGCTTCTTTGAGTAAAAACATTGAAAAATCTAAAGAGTTCATATTGATCCACTCCGGAATCTTTGCCCATACGAACATAGTTGCCTTCGGTTTTTTCACTTTCCAACCCAACTTATTTAATCCTTCCACAAGGACATTTCTTCTCTTTTCATAGATTCTTGCGTTTTCCTCGACGATCTCATACGGACTGTCCAGGGCTATTATTGAAGCGACTTGAATCGGGGTAAATATTCCGTAATCTAAGTAACTCTTCAGATGTGCAAGATTCTTTATAAGAATTTCATTTCCCAGTACGAAAGCTACACGCCATCCTGCCATTGAGAAACCTTTGGACATTGAGTATATTTCTACAGCTACATCTTTTGCACCTTCTATTTCAAGAATTGAAGGAGGTTTATAACCATCAAAGGCTATATCTGCATAAGCAAAATCGTGAATAATCCATATGCCATTTTCTTTAGCAAACCTTACCAAGTCCCTAAAAAAATCCCTGTCCACCGTAATAGTTGTAGGATTGTGGGGAAAACTCACTACTACTGCTTTTGGTTTAGGCATAGCGGTTTTTATAATTTCGTAAAGTCTTCTTAAGAATTCCTCTTGGCAGGTTTCATCCTCCGAAAAATTTAAAGGTACTGAATGAACCTCTCCTCCGGCTATTATAGGGGCGTAGTAATGAATAGGATAGGTGGGGTTCGAGACGATAACGGTATCTCCCGGAGAAATCATTGCGAGCATAAGGTGGGAATAACCTTCTTTTGCCCCTATGGTTAGAATAGCCTCCCTTTCTGGGTCTAATTTTACACCGTATCTCCTCCAGTAAAAATCACATATTGCTTTTCTGAGCCTCGGTATCCCCCTTGAAGCTGAATATCCATGGACATGAGGCTTTTGAGCTACTTCGCAGAGTTTATCTATTATATGCTTTGCTGGAGGAAGATTGGGATTTCCCATTCCCAAATCAACTATGTCCTCTCCCTGCCTTCTCATTCTATACTTCAATTCATTAACCATAGAAAAAACATATTGGGGAAGTCTCTTTATTCTAGGGAAAGCCCATTCCATAGTGTCATCAATCATTTTCCATCTCCTCTTCCAATTCTTTACATTTAATGCACATAGTTGTAACAGGTCTTGCCTTTAACCTTTCATATGGAATTTCTGTCCCGCAATTTTCACATATACCGTAGTTACCCATTTCTATTTTCATAAGTGCGTAATCAATTTTATGAATAAGTTTAGCCTCCCTGCCTCTAATCCTGAAGGTTATAAAACGGTCCGTTTCCATATCAGCTCTGTCTATTTCGTCTCCACCCTCGAAAACTACGTTGGAAGGGTCTTTAATCTGCTGCTCAGCGGATTCTATAAGTTTTCTTCTCATTTCCAGAAGTATAGCTTTAAGTTCGTTTATCTGTTCTTCCGTCAAATGGTGCAATTTTCCCTCCTAAAAATGGCTTATTTATATTAATCTACAAATCTATTGGAGTCTTTTCTAATCTTTTCGAGAAGTTCCTTCTTCCCTTCAACAAAAATAGCCACCCATTCTGCTAGTCTTCTCCCTAACCTTCTGCAGGCTTCTTTTTCCTCTTCTGTTCTCGGCTCTCCTGCTATTACAGCTCCGTAATGAAGGGTAAATCTTTTTCCCACATAGTCCGTTACACCGAAAACAAGGAATCCAAAGTTCATGAGCATCGTCAAGATAGACATACATGCTATTTCGTTTCCTCCCCCCCATCCTCCTGAGGAGGAAAAGGCACATGCTATTTTTCCATCAATTTCTCCCCAAAGGTCTCCTATAACTTCGTCGAAGAATCTCTTCATCTTCCAGGAAACTATACCCATGTTCGTCGGAGAACCTACCGCTAAACCATCAGCCCATAATATATCTTCTTTTGTTACATCATCCACATGCTTGAGCCTTACCTCAGTACCCTCAACGGAACGTGCTCCCTCCGCTACCAGCATAGCCATTTTTTCCGTATTTCCCGTTTTCGAATCGTATATTATGAGAACTCTTCCCATAATAAAGATTTTAAAAGCTTCGGAATCTAAAAACTGAATTATGATAATTTCATAATATGGGCAAGCTATTTATTCTTTCCGCTCCTTCGGGAACCGGGAAAACAACGGTAGCACAAAAGCTTTTATCGGAGCTTGCGGATTTCGAAAGAATTGTAACTTACACCACGAGAAAGCCCAGACCCTATGAACAGCCGGGTATAGATTACGTATTTATTTCAAAAGAGGAATTTGAAAAGAAGATTAAAGAGGATTTCTTCCTTGAGTATGCAAATGTTTACGGAAATTTTTACGGAACTCCTAAGGAAGAAATAGAAAGAATAACCCAAAAAGAGGGAAAAGATGCCCTTCTGGTTATAGACGTTCAAGGAGCTTTTAAAGTAAAAGAGCTTATGCCGGATGCAATTACGATATTCCTTCTTCCTCCTTCACTCGAAGAGCTTAAAAGAAGAATAGAGGCAAGGGGTTATAGAGATGAAAATTTAGAAAAGAGACTCAGCACGGCTCATGATGAAATACCGTGTGCGCGATTCTTCGACTATATAGTTGTGAATGATTTTTTAAACGATGCAGTAGAAAAGGTAAAGTCTATAATCATTTCCTACAGGGTTGAAAGGGAGAGAATGCTGAAGGAGATAGAAAAGTTTAGATTAAATAAAGAAATAGTGATTATGGTTAAAGGAGGTAAATGTTATGTCAAGGAGACCTAAGATAGAAGAAGCTTTAAAAAAAGTTGAATCAAGGTATGAGTTGGTGCACGCGGTGGTAAAGAGAACCGTTCAACTTCTGAAAGAGGGGGATGATTTTTTTATCAGAAGGGATGATGACCTTTACAAAAAAACCTTCGCTGCTATTGAAGATATCGCAGAAGGGAAGGTGAAAATAGTTAGGAAAGATGAAATAAAAGAAAAGAGAGAGGAATGATTTTATTAATCTTTATCTTTGCTGTCTGCATAGCCTTTCCTTATCAAGAATTAGAAAAGGGACAAATAGAAAAAGTTTTTAGGAAATTCGGGGAAGGGGCTTTATCTTCCCTGGAGTTAAAAGTTGTAAAAGCTTATATTGAGCAATTAAAAATTCCTGTAGAACCTTATATAGAGTTGTACGCTAAGGGGCTTATACTTGAAAGAGAAGGGAAATTAGAAGAAGCAATACTGACTTATTTGAAGTCAATAGAGTTAAATCCCAATTACAATCCATCTTACTATCGATTTAATTTCCTGATACGTAAAGTTAAAAATAAAGAGCTGTACAGACAAAAAATAGGAGAAATTTTAAAGGAAAGATTTAGAAAGGCTCCTACGGTTATCTTGGAAAATCCAAGCGATCACTACGTATTTCTAGTGGAAAAAATGAGCCAATATCTGTTCGTTTTTAAGGGGAGTAAACTTGTGGAAATGTATCCGGTAACTACCGGGATGAATATCGGAGATAAAGAAAAAGAAGGAGATGGGAAAACACCCGAAGGGATTTATTACTTCACTCGTTTTATACCTCCCGAAAGTCTCTCCGAAATATACGGAGGTATAGCTGTAGCTTTAAACTATCCTAATCCCTACGATAGACTTCTCGGCAAAACGGGAAGCGGTATATGGCTTCATGGAAGTAATGAAGAGGATAGGAATAATCTTCCCTTCAGTACGAGGGGATGTGTTGTTGCACAAACTGATATACTAAAAACTTCTTTAGCCCCAAAAATAAATTTAGAGAACACACTCATAGGAATTTACAAGGTAATTCCCGAAAAATTGACTACGGAGGATATTGAAAGTTTTATAAAAAAATGGAAAAATGCTTGGGAAAGGAAAGATTTTGAAAAGTTTATATCTTTTTACTCGAAGAATTTCCTCTGGAAAGGGGGAGGATTTCGTGAATGGAAAAACTATAAAAGGCGAACTATTCTCTCTAAGAGATACATAAAAATAGATATTTCAAATCTAACCGTGTTAGCTTTTGCAAAAAACGGTGATAAACTTCCCAGGTATTATGTTGTAGAATTTTTTCAAGAGTACAATTCTGACAGCTATGCAGATAAGGGTATTAAGAGAATGTATGTAGTAAGGGAAAAAGGACAACTAAAAATTCTATCTGAGGAATTTATAATGAGGTAGGGGAAAAGGATGGCAATTATTTTCCTTTTTATCTTGTTTTTCAAGCTTTTGCCGTATGTGGTTTGGATTACGATGTAGAAATGAAATTCAAAATCGAGAAAAAATAGGAGAGAAATTCAGGAGGGCGGATGTTATTTTGTATGTCCCTATAATTTATAACTCTAAGTATACGCGCTTAGTGCCTTAAATAAAATAAATAAAATAGAAGCAATTGGTATTGCAGATGGTCATTCAAAGAACTCTGTTTCGAATAAAGAAGCTGCAAAAAAGAGGGCACTGAATATAGCCAGTAAACTTTTTTCCGACATAGTTAAGAGAAAAGGTATTGTTTATATTAGTCAATAGGTCTAACGTTGATGCCTTTTTCCCGTAAGAACTCTTTTAAATCCGGAATGGATATTTCCCTAAAGTGGAATACGGAAGCTGCTAAAGTAGCCTCTACCTTAGTCCTTTTAAAAACTTCGTAGAAGTGTTCTTTTTTTCCTGCACCACCGGAAGCTATGACCGGTATGCTTACAGCTTCAGATATTGCTTTGTTTAGGTCAATATCGTATCCATCTTTTGTTCCGTCCTTATCCATAGATGTCAGTAGTATTTCTCCTGCCCCTAAACTTTCTATCTTTTTTGCCCACTCTACGGCATCTATACCAGTGGGAGTTCTTCCTCCGTGTATATAAACTTCCCAGGAGTTGCCCTTTCTCTTTGCATCTATAGCAACTACTATACACTGGGAACCGAATCTCCTTGCTCCTTCGTAGATAAGTCGGGGATTCTTTACGGCGGCAGTATTTATAGAAACCTTATCTGCACCAGATTCAAGAAGTTTCCTCATATCTTCAAGATTCCTGATACCCCCTCCCACGGTAAAGGGCATAAATACGGTTTCTGCTACATTTCTAACAACATCTAGCATAATGTTTCTGTCTTCCGCAGAAGCCGTTATATCCAGGAAAACCAGTTCATCTGCACCTTCTTCTTCGTATCGTTTTGCTACTTCTACAGGGTCTCCTGCATCCCTTAGGTTTAAAAACTTTATTCCTTTGACCACTCTCCCTTTATCGACGTCAAGACAGGGAATAATCCTCTTCGCGAGCATGAAATTTATGTTATAATCTTCTAAGCCATCAGGCAAACGAGGTAAGGGAAATGGAATATTCACATGTGGTTTACGGACTTATAGCTGTTGCAGTGGCCGTTGCCGTAATCTTAAAAGGAGGAAAACCTTCCCTTAAACCTACAAAATATCAGGCTTTGTTAGAAGGATACCTGAGATTTGTCAGAAATATGCTCATTGAAAATATAGGAGAGAAAGGGCTTAAATACACTCCTTTAATTGCTACAATCGGATTGTTTATTTTCTTCGGAAACCTTTTGGGAATGGTTCCCGGTTTTGAATCCCCTACTGCAAATATAAATACAAATCTCGCTATAGCACTGTTAGTTTTCTTCTACTACCATTATGAAGGTATAAAGGAAAACGGATTCGCTTACTTTAAACACTTTATGGGACCCATACCCCTTATGGCTCCATTTTTCTTTATAGTTGAGGTAATATCCCATATAGCCAGACCCATTACCCTATCTCTCAGATTGTTCGCAAATATGAAAGCTGGAGCTCTTCTCCTAATTACTCTTGTCAGTTTAGTAATCAAGAATCCATTTACCTTAGTAGTATCTCCGATAGTTCTTATATTTGTAATCGCTATAAAATTCTTGGCAATCTTTATACAGACTTACATCTTTATGATTCTTTCGGTAGTTTACTTGGCAGGAGCTGTAGCCTACGAGGAGCATTAATATGAAAGCACTTATGGTAATGGTAGATTCTTATTCTGATTGTGAAAAAGCTATAAAATACGCAGTGGATTTTACCCAGAAATTGCAAACACAAGTGGAAATACTCGTTGTTCTTGAAGATGTGTTTAACCTAGAGAGGGGAAGTGTGACTTTCGGAATGCCTATACCTCCTGAAGTGAAAAGCGAATCTATAAGGAAAATAGAAAAAAAGCTAAAAGAATTGTGGTTAAAGTATGGGGGTCCCGGGAACTTTCCTAATGTTGAATACAAAGTTGGACCTTTGCATGGAGAGGTAAAAAAGTTTGTTGAAAATAAAGATTACGAGCTTATCTTGTGGGCTTGCTATCCTTCTGCTTACCTGTGTAAGATAATAGACGAACTCAATACAGCTTCGCTTATAATCAAATAAGTTTAAGGAGGTAGGCGATGAAGAAGTTACTGACATTACTTACAGTAATGATGCCTGCTCTGGCAATGGCTGCAGAGGGCGAAGCCTCAATAGGGAAAGGGCTCCTTTACTTGGGAGCTGGACTTGCTATTGGACTCGCTGGGCTCGGCGCAGGTGTTGGAATGGGGCACGCTGTAAGGGGAACCCAAGAAGGTGTTGCTAGAAATCCCAATGCGGGCGGAAGATTACAGACTTTAATGTTTATAGGACTTGCTTTTATAGAAACAATCGCACTGTACGGATTACTAATAGCATTCATACTTCTATTCGTTGTTTAATCTCTGCTCTTTTTCCCTTAATACTTTTATCAGGAGGATATTGGAATGGTTACGGAAGGATTGAAACCGCATATATCTATAAAGAAGAAAAAAAGAAAAAGCGGTTTTCTTGCAAGGATGAGAACTAAATCAGGGAGAAAAATAATAGCGAGAAGGAGAAAGAAGGGAAGAAAGAGATTGGCTCCATAAAATTATGAAAAAAGGCTTAATCTTCCTTTTAAAATTTTGGCAAAAGACAATATCTCCTCTCTATCCTCCCTCCTGTAGGTATTATCCCACATGTTCAGATTACGCTATTATGGCTGTTGAAAAATATGGTGTCGTTAAGGGAAGTTTAAAAGCTTTGCTTAGAATATTGAAGTGTAATCCTTTCTTTAAAGGAGGCGTAGATTATCCATGATGGATAATGAATCCCAGTTCTGGAAAAGATTTCTCATATTTACAGTATTACTTTTTGTATTTATATTTGCTTATGAACTTTCCCTCACAACGTACATTAAACCTAAACAAACAGAAATAGCTAAGCAAACTGTAAAAGAACAAAAAAAAGAGGAATATAAAAATTTAAACGTTCCTCAATTGATGCTCGGGACTTTTAGGGAAAAGCAGGAATACAAAGATAAAGTCTCTGTGAAATTGGGAGAATATTCATTGGAAATAGCGAAAAAAGGGGGAAAAATATTAAGGTTTATAGATAGAAAATACGGTTTTGATGTAATCTCAAAGGCAGAAAGGGATTTAAAAATATATCCTTTAGAAATATTTACCGGTAATCCAGAGATTGACAGAAAGATAAACTTCGGAGATTACGAGGTTGTTAATAGGAATAACAGTGTTGAGATTATTCACAAGGAATTGAAATTTAAAAAAATTCTTTCATATAAAAATGGAACTATAGAGCTTAAGGTTGAGGGCTTAAAAACTCCCTTCTGGGTTTACGTAGGAACTCCGCCGGACGATGAGGCTTTTTACACCCATGTAGGTCCGATTTTAAAAATTAACGGTGAGGTTGTAAGACTCGATATAGGAGATTTAAAGGGTATAACGGAACTTTCCGGAAATATTGAGTTTGGAGGAGAGGAAAGCAGATACTTCTTCAAAGGTGTTAAGGATTACGAAAAACATATCGTTTACAAGGTAAACTACAATAACGACTACATTTCCCTTTCTCTGTTCCTGTACGATTCTCCTAAGGAGCTGTATTACGGTGCTAAGGATTATGCCAGACTCAGGAATATCGGTCTTGAAGATGTACTGGATTGGGGAACCTTAAAAATAATAGTAAAACCTCTGTTTAAGTTCCTGTACTGGATTTATGAACACACGGGTAGTTGGTTTATATCTATTGTGGTTCTTACATTTCTCGTACGTGTAGTTCTTTTTCCCTTAGGATATAAAAGCACCGTTTCTATGTTGAAACTCCAAGAATTAGCTCCACGTATGAAAAAAATAAAACAGAAGTACAAGGATGACCCGGTAAAAATGCAAGAAGAAATGATGAAGCTTTACGCGGAAACCGGTTTTAATCCTATGTCCGGATGCCTACCTTTACTACTTCAAATTCCTATATTTTTAGCTTTATATAAAGTTTTAGTAATTACCGTAGACCTTAAGATAAGTAGTTTCCTTTGGATTCCTAGCCTTGCAGATAAAGACCCTTTTTACGTGCTTCCTATTCTTATGGGACTGACTATGATACTTCAACAAAAGCTTACTCCTTCATCTGATCCTAAACAGGCTATAGTTGGATACATTACAGCTATAGTTTTTACCCTTTTATTTATAAGCTTTCCTGCAGGATTGGTGTTATACTGGACTTTAAACAATATTCTAAATATAGTTCAAAATTACATTATAAAAAATGTATTGTTAAAAAATAAAGGGAAAATAGATAATAAAAACAAGGGAAGGGGATGAGTTATGAGAATTAAAGTCTACTTAGAAGTTCCTAAAGAAGTATCAATATTCTACAGACGATCTTTCCTTTCCTTTATAAAAAAGGTCCTAGACCGAGAGGATTCAGATTATTGTAGTAAACTGTTTATGAAGGATAAATTTAAACCCTTTACCTTCTGTGTCTTTTTCGGAAATATAAAAGTCGATGGTGAAAAAATTTTTAACAATGGAAGAGCGATTCTGACCGTTTCCTCGGGAAGTCCTGATTTTTTTATTCGTTTTTACAAAGGCATTAAGAGTTTCAGAGAATATAAAGGAAGGTATATAAACGGTTCAATGAAGATATTAAAAAGTGAAATGATAGAAGAAGAAGTTATATCTTCCGAGAGGCAAAAATTCAGAACCCTTTCTCCGATAGTGGTAATTAATAAAGATAAGCATCCGGTTCTTCCCGAAAGGTTAAAAGCGAATGACGATGCCTTTATAGTCTACGATGATGGTGTTTTTACCAATGAACTTAGATTTTCCCTAAGATGTATATTCAACGGTCTTCCGGATTTAAAGTTTTCCCATCAAGATGGAAAAAAAGCGGTTGTAAAACATCTTGTCGGATATAGCGATTCGGAAAAAGTCATAAAAATAGTAGCCTATCAGGGAACTTTTACTTTGGAAGGAGACCCCTACGTATTGAATGAAATCTACAAATACGGTATAGGTTTCAGAAGGTATCAAGGGTTTGGATGTCTGGAATTGGTGAAGGAGAACTAATAAATCTATATAAAAAATTATTTGAATTCTACGGTAAGCAGAACTGGTGGCCTGTAGACTATGAATATCACACCCTTTATAAAACTGATCCGAGAGAAGAAATAATAATAGGAGCTATCCTGACCCAGAATATAAGCTGGAGAAATGTAGAAAAAGCTCTTGAGAATTTGAAAAAGGCTAAAGCCTTAAGTTTTGAAGGTATAGGGAAAATTCCCCTAGATAAACTTAAAGAGCTTATAAAATCTTCAGGCTTCTATAAACAAAAAGCTGTTTATTTAAAAAACTTTGTAGAAATTTTCAGAAGTATAGATGATTTAAAAAACATTTCGAGAGAAGAACTTTTAAAGGTAAAAGGTATCGGCAGGGAAACAGCAGATGTTATTTTACTCTATGCACTGGACAGATTATCTTTCGTGGTAGATACCTATACAAAAAGATTACTGATAAGGCTGTGGAATATAGAAGGTTCTTACGAAGAAATTAAGAAACTATTTGAGGAAAATCTTCCGAAAGATTTAGAAATTTACAAGGAGTTTCACGCTCTTATAGATGTTCATTGTAAAAAATTTTGTAGGAAAAAACCTGTTTGTAAAGATTGTCCTATTGCTGACATTTGTAGCTTTTACTCAAGATAAACCTATTTCTTTCTCTATTTCCTTAATCCTCCTTTTATATTCTTCATATGAAATTTTTCCGTTTATAAGAAGAATGGGGAGCTTATTTATTTCCATCTCTAGGTTTTTCAGCTTTTTTAAATCTTTTCCTTTTACAAATACCGTATAAAGTTCAAAAAAGTTAACTTCAAAGGGATTTAAAAGTTTTCGGAGATTTGGGAAATTTCTACTCTCCAGAGTTTCCTTTACCTGCTCCATAAATTTAAGTACCTCATAGATATTTTGGGTTTTTCTCTTTGCCTTTATTAACGCGGTGGATTTTCCTTCTTCCCTACAAAGGAGCGTATACTCGTCTCCTTCGGTATAAACTTCGAGAAGTAGAAGATATCCGTTTACTTTTATTTTTTCTTGAAAGAGTTTTTCTCCGGTGTATGGAAGTTCTGCCTTTTTCCTTTCTAAGTATTCTTTGAAAGAGATGCCACCAAAGACAGCTATTATCTCCCTACCGTATTCGTTGGCTAAATTGCCTATATTCAAAACCAAGAATTTTAAGAGTTCCCTCGATAAATCCTGATACCTTACCTTTATGCCCAGAATGATATCCATAAATCCCTTTTCAAACTCGGTAAAAAAAGAAGCCATCTTAATATTCGCATTTTCTGCTAAGAGGAATTTCATTAAATCCTTAGTAGGTTTTACGTTTAAGGCAACAGGTGAATTAACATCTAAATATATTTCATCTTCCTCAAAAGCCCTTACATTTATTACGGTAAAACCCCAAGGTATCAGGAAATTATTATCTTCTCTATAGACTCTTATCCTTCCAAATATATCTTCAAGGTAAATTTCTATTACAGAGCAAACCCTTTCTAGCTTTTCTTTCATCGATATTGAGATATTCTATCAACTTTATGAGAATATTAGTATGTGGGATTTAGACCCTAAGGTGTTGGAAAAGTGGGATAAAGAGTATTTTTGGCATCCTTTTACTCAGATGAAAGTTTATCAAGAGGAAGAAAATTTAATATTTGAGAGAGGAGAAGGTGTATACCTTTGGGATATATACGGCAAAAAATATATAGATGCTATATCATCTCTGTGGTGTAATGTTCACGGTCACAATCATCCAAAACTCAACAGTGCAATAATGAAACAGCTCTGCAAGGTAGCTCATACGACTACGTTGGGGAGTTCCAATGTTCCCGCTATCCTTTTGGCTAAAAAGCTTGTTGAGATAGCTCCGGATGGATTGACAAAGATTTTTTACTCTGAGGATGGGGCTGAAGCTGTAGAGATAGCAATCAAGATGGCTTATCACTACTGGAGGAATAAGGGAATTGAGGGAAAAAACGTTTTTATAACTTTATCCGAAGCCTATCACGGTGATACCGTAGGAGCTGTAAGTGTAGGCGGTATAGAGCTATTCCACGGCACCTACAGGGACTTACTTTTTAAAACTATAAAGCTCCCTTCCCCTTACCTTTACTGCAAGGATGTACACGGAAACCTTTCTTCCGAATGTACAGCCGACCTTCTTATGAAGCTGGAGGAAATTCTGAAATCCAGAGACGATATAGTTGCCATTGTTCTTGAGTCCGGAATACAGGCGGCTGCCGGAATGTTACCTTTCCCGAAAGGCTTTTTAAAGGGAGTAAGAGAACTTACGAAAAAGTATGGAGTTCTCATGATAGTAGACGAAGTAGCTACCGGTTTCGGAAGAACAGGAACTATGTTTTACTGCGAGCAGGAGGGAGTTACTCCAGACTTCATGTGCTTAGGCAAAGGAATAACAGGAGGGTATTTACCATTAGCTGCAACTCTTACCACCGATAAAGTATTTGAAGCTTTTTTAGGAGAATTCGGAGAAGCTAAACACTTTTATCACGGCCATACTTACACCGGAAATAACCTTGCTTGTTCTGTGGCTCTTGCAAATTTGGAAATATTCGAAGAGGAAAAAACTTTAGAAAAATTACAACCCAAAATAAAGCTTTTGAGTCAAAGACTTGAAGAGTTTTGGGAACTGAAACATGTAGGAGATGTAAGACAACTTGGTTTCATGGCCGGAATAGAACTTGTAAAGGACAAGGGAAAAAAAGAACCATTTCCTTATGGTGAAAGAACAGGGTTTAAGGTGGCTTATAAGTGCAGGGAAAAGGGGGTATTTCTAAGACCTCTGGGAGATGTTATGGTACTTATGATGCCTTTAGTGATAGAAGAAGAAGAAATTAACTACGTTATAGATACACTAAAGTGGGCGATAACTGAACTTGAAAAAGAGGTATAGATTATGGGAAAGAAAAAGGATTTGAAAAGGGCAATAGTTATAGACAGAGAAGCCCAAATGATAGAGGTGTATACCCTTAACAATAAAGAAGCTTACAGAGGTATTCCGAGGGGGAAGGTTTTGAAAAAAACTAAAATTTACGCCGGAGATTACGTATGGGGAGAGGTTGTAGATAAAAACACTTTTGCAATAGAAGAGGTTGAAGAAAGAAAGAACCTTCTAATTAGACCAAGGGTTGCCAATGTGGATAGAATTATAGTCGTTCAAACTTTGAAAGTGCCTGAATTTAATAATTACCTTCTGGATAATCTTCTCGTGGTATACGAGTATTTTGGAATTGAACCTGTAATAGTTTTTAACAAGGTAGATATATTGGACGAAGAAGAAAGAAAGGAACTCGATTATTGGGTAAATATCTATCAAAATGCGGGATATGACGTTTTAAAGGTAAGTGCAAAACTTTCTGAAGGGATAGACAACTTAGTAAATTATCTTGAAGGTTTTATCTGTATACTTGCAGGTCCGTCGGGTGTGGGTAAAAGTTCTATACTCTCAAAACTCACAGGCACTCAGCTAAAAACCCAAGAAGTGAGTGAAAGGACGGAAAGAGGAAGACATACCACTACTGGTGTAAGGTTAATTCCTTTCGGTAAGGGTTCTTTTGTCGGGGACACACCCGGATTTTCAAAGGTTGAAGCTACGATGTTTATGAAATGGAGAGAAATAAGAAAATATTTCAGGGAATTTTTAGCGTACCAATGCAAGTATCCCGATTGTACTCATACTAATGAGCCAGAATGTGCCGTAAAAGAAGCTGTAAAGGAAAGAAAAATTTCCTGTGAAAGGTATAAGAGTTATCTGAAAATGATAAAAGTTTACTTAGAGGATATAAAGGAGTTGTGCAAATAGGTATATGAAATAACAAAATAATTATATTATCTTGGAGATTACTGAAAGGGACATTAAGGCTTTATAAGAAACCAGTTTGCAAGACCTTATATTGGCAACAATAAAGGCGGGACTTGAGTGGAGGGGTGAAGGGTGGCAGTATGAGATTGAGGAGTTCTCTGAGAAACTTCACAGACTTGCAAAGGAGGGGTATAAAAATCTAAATACCAAGCTCGCGAAAAGATACATTCAGTCTCTTGAAAACCTAAAGAAGTGGAAAGAAATGTAAAAGATTTAGAAGGAGCAATAAAGGAAGTGGCGGAATTGCATATATTTACTTGGAACTTTTCTTCTCAGGTTTCAATTGAGGAAAGAGAATAACCTCTCTTATGGAATCGGTATTTGCAAGTATCATAACTAATCTGTCTATTCCTATTCCCTCTCCACCTGTGGGAGGCATTCCGTATTCTAAAGCTCTTATAAAATCTTCATCCATTTCCATTGCTTCTTCGTCTCCCCTTTGCTTTTCCTTAAGTTGCTCTTCAAACCTATCCCTTTGGTCTATGGGGTCATTGAGTTCGGTATAGGCATTTGCAACTTCATATCTTGCAACGAATAGCTCAAAACGTTCAACCAGATCTGAATCCTCCCTGTGGGTTTTTGCCAGTGGGGAGAGAAGCTTTGGAAAATCTATAATAAAAGTCGGTTGAATTAGTTCTTCTTCCGCAACTCTTTCAAAGACCTTGTCAAGGAGTTTAGCGTGGGTCATTTTATCTACATCGGGAATATCCAGTTCCTTTGCTAATTTATGGAGTCCTTCTACATCTTTCAGGAAAAAGTCTTTATCTTTACCCGTTTTTTCCTTAAGGATATCAAAGTATTTAACCTTTCTAAAGGGAGGTGTGAAATCCAGTTCCCATTCTCCGTATTTGACCTTCAGCGTTCCAAGAGTCTTTTCAAGAAGATAGACAAACATATCTTCGGTGAACTTCATAAGGTCAAAGTAATCCCAATATGCTGCGTAGAACTCTACCATTGTAAATTCAGGATTATGGGTTCTGTCTACACTTTCGTTTCTGAAGTTCTTTCCTATTTCGTAGACTCTGGGAAAACCTCCTACTATAAGTCTTTTTAAGTAAAGCTCGGGAGCTATTCTCAAATAAAGCTCAGTTTCAAGGAAATTGTGATAGGTTACAAAAGGTTTAGCGTTTGCTCCGCTTGCTATCGGCTGGAGTATCGGGGTTTCAACTTCAATAAATCCGTGCATTTCAAAGAATTTCCTCATCTCCGTTATGAGTTTAGTTCTCAGCATAAAGATTCTTCTCGCCTCCGGGTTAGCTATTAGGTCTAGATATCTTTGCCTGTACCTTACTTCGACGTCTCTGAGACCGTGCCACTTTTCGGGAAGGGGATGGAGAGATTTAGAAAGTAGTTCAAACTCTTCTACTTCAACGGTAAGCTCTCCAGTATTAGTTCTAAAGAGCTTACCTCTTACTCCGATAATATCTCCTACATCTACGTAATCGTTGAAAAATTTTAACTTGTCTTCTCCTACTATATCTTTCTTTAGGTATATCTGTATTTTTCCCGTGAGGTCTTGGATATGACCGAATATAGCTTTTCCCATTGTCCTCATTGATACAAGCCTTCCAGCGAGGGAAATGGGTCTAAAGTTTGGGTCGTGGTCAAATTGGTCTTTTATTTTCCTTATATCTTCTCCGCGTTCATTGGTCAGAACTGCATCAACTAAACTCAGTTTTCCTTCAACTCTCTTTAATAAACCTTCGAATGTATATTTTTCTTTTGGTTTTAGGTTTTCTTCTCTTGTGAAGACCAAAATTTCTACTCCGTTTTCATCCGCTATCCTTACCATGAACCCGTTTTCGGTTCTGGAAACCCTTTTGGCTATTCCTGAGACTTTTACCTTATAGTTTTCGGGAGGTTCCTCCTCATACTGTTTTCTTATATTTCCTATAAAGTCTGAAATTTCGAATCTGTAGGGATAGGGGTTTATGCCTTTTTCCTTCAGCTGACGAAGCTTTTTTAGTCTTATTTCTTCCATAAACCAAATATTATAAAAAGAATGGGATACAAATATAGAGATATACAGGAGTTTGTAAGAGATTTGGAATCTCAAGGAGAACTCGCCAGGATAAAAGAACCCCTCTCTCCTATACTGGAAATAACGGAAGTTACCGATAGAGTTTGTAAGATGCCGGGCGGAGGTAAAGCTCTTTTGTTTGAAAACCCGAAAGGGTATAACATCCCAGTTCTCACTAATCTATACGGTTCTGAAAATAGAATTAAGAGGGCATTAGGCCATGAAAACCTTGAGGATATAGGGTGGAAATTATATAAGATACTTAGACCTGAAGTACCTAAGACCTTTTTGGAAAAGCTTAAGAAACTGCCAGAGTTAAAAAGGCTCAACGATGCTATCCCGAAGCTGGTAAAGAAAGCTAAAGTCCATGAAGAAATAATAATGGGGAATGTAAATTTAGAAGATTTACCCATTTTAAAATGTTGGCCGAAAGACGGAGGGAGGTTTATTACTTTTGGCCAAGTAATAACCAAAGATCCGGAAAGCGGTATAAGAAATGTAGGCCTCTATAGACTCCAAATGCTGGATAAAGATAAGCTCGCTATGCACTGGCAAATTCATAAAGGTGGAAATCATCATTACTGGAAGGCAAAAAGGTTAGGGAAAAAGTTAGAAGTTGCCATAGCCATAGGTGGAGAACCACCGCTTCCGTATGTGGCATCGGCACCACTTCCTCCCGAAGTAGATGAATATCTCTTCGCGGGAATAATAATGGAAAAACCAGTAGAACTTGTTAAAGGAATTACTGTTGACTTGGAGTATCCGGCGAACGCTGAAATCGTTATAGAAGGATACGTAGATCCGGAGGAGCCTCTGGTAGATGAAGGTCCTTTCGGAGACCATACAGGTTTTTATACCCCTGTTGATAAATACCCTATGATGCACATTACGGCTATAGTTATGAGAAAAGACCCGATTTACCTCACTACAATAGTTGGAAGACCTCCTCAAGAGGACAAATACCTGGGTTGGGCAACGGAGAGGATATTTTTACCACTCATAAAGTTCAATCTTCCTGAGATAGTCGATTACCACCTTCCCGCAGAAGGATGTTTTCACAACTTCTGTTTTGTTTCTATAAAAAAATGCTATCCCGGGCACGCTTTCAAAGTAGCTTACGCGCTTTTAGGTCTCGGACTTATGTCTCTGGAAAAACACATAGTTGTATTTGACGAATGGGTAAATGTTCAAGATTTAGGTGAAGTTCTTTGGGCGTGGGGTAATAACGTTGACCCTCAAAGGGATATTTTAATTTTGAAAGGTCCAATAGATGTTCTTGACCATTCTACAAACGAAGTAGGTTTTGGTGGTAAAATAATTATCGACGCCACAACCAAGTGGAAAGAGGAAGGATATACAAGGGAGTGGCCTGAAGTAATTGAAATGTCTCCAGAAGTAAAAAAGAGGATTGATGAAATATGGAACAGACTGGGGATAGAATAAGTTATTCTTATCGTTCTATCAAGGAAATCCCCAAAGAACTTAGACCGAGGGAAAAACTAAAAGAACTGGGTCCTCAGTATCTATCGGATGAGGAGCTTTTGGCAATTATCTTAGGTTCCGGAACAAGAGGGCAGGATGTCTTAAAAATAGCCAAGGAGCTTGTGAATATGGGCTGGGATAAGCTTGAAAAGTTAAGTATTGAGGAGTTATTGAACATTAAAGGACTTGGACTGGTAAAGACTCTCCAGATTAAAGCTCTAATTGAGATTTCCAAAAGAATTAGTAAAGGAAAAAGGGGAATATTTGTAAGGAATCCCAAAGAAGCACTTGAATTTTTAAAAGATAAATTTAGCGAAAGAAAAGAAAGTCTTATAGCTCTATACCTTGACTTGAGTAATAGACTGGTTGATTACGAAGTTGTTGCCGTAGGAAATGCGAACACGGTAATCTCTGAGCCCAAAGATATACTTTTCAAAGCCGTTAAGCTCTCCGCTAACGGAATAATAGTTGCCCATAATCATCCACAGGGACAGCCGTATCCTTCCAACGATGATGTGAACTTTACAGAAAGATTAAAGAAAGCCTGTCAGCTTTTGGGTTTTGACCTCTTAGATCATATAATAGTTTCAGAGGAAGGGTACTACTCCTTCAGAGAGGAAGGCTTACTGTGAAACTTTTATTAATCTTTATATTCCTTCTGAATTTCAGCTTCGCAGATGTTTTGAGAATAGCTGCGGCTTCGAGTTTTCGTTTTGCACTTTCAGAAATAGTTAAGGAGTTTGAAAAGAGATACAAGCACAAAGTCTTAGTATCTTACGGTGCTTCCGGACATTTTTATATTCAGATAAAAAACGGAGCACCCTACGATGTTTTTATCTCCGCCAATGAGATTTATCCAAAAAAGCTAATTACCGAAGGGAAAGCTTTAAAAAGCTCTTACACGATATTTTCTATGGGAAAACTTGTTATATTTACACTTAAGGATATAAAGCTGAAGAATTATAAAATTTTACTCTCATCAGAAGTTGAAAGAATCGCTATTGCAAATCCTAAACACGCTCCCTACGGGAAAGCAGCCGTAGAGTTTTTGAAAAAAACAGGAATATACGGAGAAGTTTTACCAAAACTCGTTTACGGTTCGAACGTTTCCCAAGCTTTCCAGTACGTAGTTAGCGGGGGCGCGGATATAGGTATAGTTGCCCTTTCCCTTGTCATTCCTTATGGTAAAGGCAATTACATAGCGGTTGATAAGAGTCTCTATCCGGAGATAAAAAATATTGCGATAATAACTCTAAAGGGTAAAGAGAAGAAAGCTTCCAAACAATTTATAGAATTCTTAAAAAGTAAGTTTGCGGTGGATATTCTAAAAAAATATGGATTCGAAATCCCTTCAAACTTTCATAACTAAGTTCTCCTCTGGGATTTCCTTGAAGAACTCGTAATCGGTCTTTTTCTCGTATCTATTGGCAACTTCTAAGAATTCTCTTGATTGTTCCTCCTGACCTAAAGCCTCGTTTATAAGCCCGAGCAGTAGATACTTTTCGTAAGAATCTTCAGCTAAAAATAGCCACTTTGTTGCTTCCAGATACTTGAATTCTGTAATATACCTCATACCTATAAATAGAGGGTCTGAAAGACCTTGAAAATCTTTTTTGCGTTGTTTTTTTCCTCGTTTATATATTCCTATCCTAAATTTCACCCTCATAATATTGAATTAATATGATTCTATCCGACAGAACCATTAAGGAATTAATAGAAAAAGGAGAACTAATAGTAGAACCCTATGAACCTTCCCATGTTCAGTGTTCTTCTTTAGACCTAAGGCTCGGAAATCAAATCGCTATTTATGAAAATGTCGGGTGTATAGACGTAAAAAAGGAACTCAAAGGTGTAAAAGTAATTGAGTTCGGAGAATACTTTGAAATAAAACCTAAGGAATTTCTTCTTGCGACCACACTGGAGTATATAAAATTGCCAAACTATATTACCGCTTTCGTGGAAGGAAGGTCATCCCTCGGAAGGCTAGGGCTTTTTATAGAAAATGCAGGGTGGGTAGATGCAGGTTTCGAAGGTCAAATTACCTTAGAACTTTTTAATGCAAATAATTGCACAATAAGACTTTATAAAGGAATGCGAATATGCCAGCTCGTATTTGCTAAGTTGGACAAAAAACCGGAAAAGGTGTATTCGGGTAAGTATAAAGGGCAGAAAGGTGTAGTTCCTTCCCGTATCTACATGGATAAGGATTTGAAATGATATCCCGGGCTTTATACTACGGAGAGGGTCTTTTTGAAACTATAAAGTGGACTGGGAAAAACTACAAATTAACCAAACATTACCAACGTTTAAAACAGTCAGCGGAGTTTTTCGGTTATCCGTATCCCTCGTACGAAGAGTTTCTCAATAAGATTGTTAAAGCTACCGGCAATAATAGAAATCTGTATGTAAAGTTTTTACTCCTCTATTCGGGAAGTGATTACTATGGTGATTTTCCCAACTCATATAAAACCGATGTAGTTGTAAAACCTCTTCCGGAAATACCTAAAAGTGTGAAACTATGTATATCCGACATGAGAAGACATTCAAAAAATCCTATTTTTTATCATAAAACTACTAATTACCTGTTTAATGTTCTGGTAAAGAGAAAAGCTAAAAAAAGAGGTTTTTTCGACGGGATAGTGTTAAATGAGAAAGATTTAATTACCGAAACATCCTCTGCTAATATCTTAATCTACAAAGACGGAAAATTTATTACTCCTGCGCGGGAAAGTGGACTTTTATGGGGAACAACAATAGATATAATCCAAAAAGATTTAAATATTTCGGAAGAAAAAATTGATTGTAATTTACTTTATTCTGCAGATTACGTTTTCATACTAAACTCTATAGTGGAAATTGTTCCTGTGGAAGAAATCGATGGAAAAAACTATAGGGTTGATAATTTATTCCTCGGCGAAATCAAAGAAATAATTGAGAAAAAATCGAATTCTAAAATTCGTTAATTTTTTATTTCCTTTTTCGCTTCCTTTAGATTAGACTTTTTAGATATGAATAACCTTAATTTGCTTTTCTTAAGTAGTATTATGGCTTGTTCCGGACCTTTGAAAATTGTAAACATCGAAAAGCCGACGCCCTGTCATTTTGTAAAGGAAATAAAGAGGGAAGGTAATGTAGTTATGGTATATCTGGAAAGGGAAAGGGGAAAAATCTGTTCTCAGGTGGTAGTAAAGGATAAGATACGAGTAGAAAAGGACGTTGAAAAGGTTAAGATAATGGTTGATAATAGAGTTTGGAAAGAATATAAGATTATGGAGGGTAGCAAATGAACATTGAATACAGAGGTGTTGATGTTCACATAAGCGAAGCCATGAAGTCTATGATTGAAAGTAAGCTTAATCGTTTTAAAAGGTATCTCAAGGAAGTGGGGGAGGATGAGGTTGAAGCGGTTGTAGCCATATCATCTACCCGTGCAAGGCAAAAAGATTACGGAGGAAGCAGTGTTCCTACTTTCTACAGAGTAGACTTACATCTTTATTTAAAGAACCTTCCTCACGGAGCAATTCACGCTTGGGAAGAAGATACGAATGTGTTTACGGCAATCGATAAAGCTCTGGATGAGCTGGAAAAACAGCTGGTAAAACTTAAAGAGAGAAGACACGAATGGATTAGGGAGGCGAGAAAGTTTAAAGAAAAACTCCACGAAATGGAGGTTTCTCCTGAAGAAAAGGAGAAACCTGAAATTGTAGAGGAAGAACTCGTAGTTGATAAACCTATAAGTGTGGAAGACGCTAAAGCTCAGCTTGAAGACCAGCATGCCTACTTTATTCCATTCGTTGATATAGCGGATGGTCAGTTAAAGATTCTCTATAGAAAGAGGGATGGAAATTACGGTTTGATATCTACAGGGTGTAAATACCTATGACAGGGTTTAAGTTTCTTCAATACAGAAATATAGCCTACGGACTTTCCGCTTTGATTATTCTCGTGAGCCTATTGGCTTTAATATTTAGAGGGTTAAACTTAGGCCTAGATTTTACAGGAGGAACATTATACGAAGTCAAATTTGAAAAAGAAGTGCAAATTTCTGAGCTTAGGAAAACTATAAAGGAAAAAGGTATAAAGGGATTCGTCTTGCAAGAAACTAAAGAGGGAACATTCATAGTTAAGGTAAAAGCTGGCGAACAGGTTGAGAAGTTAGAGGAGATTTTTAAAAAGTTCGGAGAGTACGACCTAATTCGTAAGGAAAAGATAAGCGGAGTTGTAAGTGATGAACTGCGTAGAAAAGCGGTCTTTGCAATTTTGACCGCTCTCGCAGGAATACTGATTTATTTGGGTATGAGGTTTCAACCTATATGGGGGTTGGGAGCAATTCTCGCCCTTACCCACGACGTTCTTGCAGTTCTGGGAGCCTATTCCATTACCTATAGAGAAGTGAATCTTGAAGTGGTATCCGCAATTCTTATAGTAGCTGGTTATTCCGTTGCGGATACTGTAGTCATCTTTGACAGGATAAGAGAGAACTTGAGGAAGAAAAAGGGATTCTCCTTAGAGGAGATAGTGAATATATCGATAAATCAAACCCTTTCAAGAACTATAATTACATCTCTTACCACTTTGGTTACGGCATTAACGTTGTTTATTTTAGGCGGTTACGGGCTTTCCAATATAATGTTTGCCTTTGTTGTTGGTGTGATTGTGGGAACTTATTCGTCCGTATTTGTAGCTTCCGCTTCCGTTCTGGATATAGTTAAACTGTTTAAAAGGAAAGAGGTGATTACAACTTGAACGAGTATTTTTTATACCTCGTGCTGTTTTTCCTCGGAACAGTTTTAGGGAGTTTTTACAATGTCCTAATATATAGGCTCCCCCGTAATATTTCTATAATCTTTCCTTCCTCCCACTGTCCTCATTGCAAGAAGCCTATAAAGTGGTATGACAATATACCTCTTATCTCCTATTTAGTTTTAAAGGGAAAGTGTAGATACTGCGGTGAGAAGATATCTATACGTTATCCTCTTGTGGAGATTACATCCGGACTTTTGGCAGTCCTCTCTTATTACAAGTGGGGATTTAGTATAGATGGAGTAGTCTACTACTTCTTTTTTTCCACCCTTCTGGTTATGTCATTAATAGACTGGTTTTACTTTATAATTCCTCCTCAGATAAATATCGGTGGATTAATACTTTCCCTTTTAGTTGCACCTCTCAGGGAAGCAATAACTGTAAAAGAAAGTCTTACAGGAGCTATTGTAGGACTTGGAATACCCCTATTGATATACCTCTATTACGTCAAGGTGAGAAAGATTGAAGGTATAGGCTTGGGAGATGTAATACTTCTCGGATTTATAGGCGGAGTTTCGGGCATCTATGGAGTTTTTGCTGCACTTTCCTTAGGGAGTTTTTTCGGACTCATCTATGTGATTCCTTTAATAATCAAACATAGAAGTTTCAATTTTGTCATTCCCTTCGGTCCTTTTTTGTCTTTAGGTGCTTTTACTGGCATTATTTTCAAGGAACAGATAATAAAAATTTTCGAGTATTATTATTTCGTTATATAATAACATAATAAATATTAACTAACTGAGAGGTGGAAAAAATGGTGAAAAGGTATTTAATTGGAGCTTTTACTTTCTTGAGCTTTATAGGGTTTTCTCAAGCGATTGATGAGGCTTTGGCGAAAAAGTATAACGCAATATTCGGTCAAATGACTCAGGAAACATTAGCAAAGTCCCCTTACAGAGTAACTCCGAAGCAGGTTATCAATATGATTAAAAAGGGTGAGGATATAGTTCTGTTGGATATAAGAACGGAAGCTGAACAGTCCATTGTGGGACTTACTTATAAGAATAGTTTTCACATACCTATGGATAAACTCTTTAAACCCGAAAACCTTTCAAAAATTCCCAAAGATAAGAAAGTCATTGTTGTCTGTCACTCAGGAGTAAGGGCTATAGTAGCGACGTTTGCATTGAGAAGCTTGGGATTCAAAAATGTATACGCTTTGAAAGGTGGTATTGCAAAGC
Source organism: Aquifex aeolicus (assembly GCA_015662815.1). Taxonomy (GTDB): domain Bacteria; phylum Aquificota; class Aquificia; order Aquificales; family Aquificaceae; genus Aquifex; species Aquifex aeolicus_A. Next base: position 37,429 of record DQTK01000016.1, read on the forward strand.
TTGCGCATTACGTAACACCTAAAACCACATTAGGTATAAAGTAGTTCTCTGTCTCTTTCCATCACTTCTTCTATTCTTTTTATTAAGTCAGTACAGTCCTGAGCCCTTACTATATAACTTTTTAATTCTCTTGCTTTAGGCAGTCCCTTCAGAATTTGAACAATTTGAGATTTTATTTCTGCACAAGCCTTTTCTCCGGACATATACTCGGTCATCATAGAAAGTTCTTTGAGGATAAATTCCATTCTTTCCTTCAGACCCACTTTTATATCCCTTTTCTCCTTAAATTCCTTAAAAATCCATGGATTAGAGAGGGCAGTCCTTCCTATCATCACACCGTCACAATCCGTCTCTTCAAACATAGCCTCTATATCTCTCCAGTTCTTTACATCTCCGCTACCTATTATGGGAACACTTGCGACTTTTTTCGCATCTTTTATTCTATGCCATAAAGCTTTTCCGCTAAACCCTTGCTTCGCGGTTCTTGCATGAATGGCTATAAGAGAAACACCGCCTTTTTGCAGTTCCTCAACAATTTCTTCTACATGGTCTTCTTCAAATCCGAGTCTTATTTTGGCAGATACCGGAATATCGTATGGCCTAAGAGCTTCTACCGTCTCTCTGACTACTTCCCCCATAAGCGGAGGACACTTTAGCATATATCCTGCAGCCTTATTTCTAAGTACTTTGGGAACACTGCAACCGAAGTTTATATCTATAAAGTCGGGTTTTAGCTGTTCTGCTACCACTTGGCTCGCTTTTGCTATTTCCTCAGGATGGGAACCAAATATTTGTATGTGAATTGGGCATTCTTCTTCTGTAAAGTAGGCGTACTTTATAGGAATCCCCTTTCTCAGAATCCCAGCTACACTGATTAACTCTGTATAGGTTCTGTCGGCTCCTAATGCTCTGCACAGTCTACGAAAGGCAGAGTGAGTGTAAGATGCCATAGGGGCGAGTATTACTTCTCCTTTTCTAAATTTCATAATGTTTAATAAATATTCCTATTATTCGTAAAAATCAAAATACCTTCTGAGTAATTCTTCCTGTTTCTTCCTTGCTTTTCTCCATTTGTAATAAACATAACCTATAAACAATAGAACAATCAGAAGAACTACGGGAATTAAGGTAATTCCCACTATAAGAGCAATGGCAAGTAAAAATCCCAAAACAAAACCACTTAAAAATGATAGAAAACACTGCATCATAATTTTATTATTTATAGTGTGGGAGATAAAAACTTTAAACCCATTTATGAAATCTTACAAGAAAACTATAAAAGGGAAAGCGAGGGAACAAATGTAGACTTTGAAGAAATTATGAAAAAGTTTTTGGCTGACAAGGTAGTTCTTCAAAAAAAGGTTCAAGAGGCAAAGGAACGTATAAAAGAGCTCGAAGAACAAATAAAAGTTCTCAAAAAAGAAAACCAAGCTAAGGAACTCATGATAAAGGAGTTGCAAGGGCAGATAGAACTACTGAGGGAACAAAAACAGTTTGAGTTAAAACTTAAAGAGCTTCTGAAAGAACACATAGATAATAATTTGGAAATATTTACTGAGAAGCTTTACAAGTTCCTAGAAGAAGCCCTTTTAGAATTTACTTATGCAATTCCACAAGGAAGAATTATGAAAGAAGATTTAAAGAAAATGCTCGAAGAGCTTGTAAGCTTCAGGGAAAATCTCAAAATATACATAAATCCGGAAGATTTGAAGTTTCTTATTGACGACATAAAAATGCTTAAAGAAGGTCTTAAGGTTGAAGGGATTAATTTGCAGGTTTTTGAAGACGAAAGCATAGAGAGAGGGGCTTTCAAGATAAAGGGAGAGCATTTTACTGTGGAAAGAAATCCTAAGGATTTTGCAAGATTGGTATTTGAAAAGGTATTTGGTAATGTCTTTAAGGGGCATTAGTATAACCGGCCAAGTTCTTACAGCCAAAGGTATATTCTTAGAAGCTATACTTCCCTTTGCAAATATAGGAAACGAAGTAGAAATATTGACGGGTAGCAAAAGAATAAAAGGGGAAGTAGTGGGTTTTAGCGGAAACCACATCTTGATAATGCCTTACGGAAATCTCGGAGGAATAAAAAAAGGGGCTAAAGTTATTCTGAAAAGAGACCTAGTATCTACCTACGTAGGGGAAGACCTCATCGGAAAAGTAGTAGACCCTTTTGGCAATCCTCTCGACGGAAAGCCTCAAAAATACCTTAAAGAAAGACAGCTTGAACTTCCCGAAATAAATCCGCTATATAGGGAAAGAATCAGGAAAGTGTTAGATACGGGAGTGAGGAGTATAAACGCACTTTTTACTGTAGGTGTAGGGCAAAAAATAGGTATATTTGCCGGTGCAGGAGTAGGGAAAAGTACACTTCTCGGTATGATAACGAGGCACTCTAAAGCCGATGTAGTAGTTCTGGCATTAATAGGAGAAAGGGGAAGGGAAGTAAAGGAATTTATAGAAGATGTACTGGGAGAGGAGGGGCTAAGAAAGAGCGTTGTAGTAGTTTCTACTGCAGACCAATCTCCTATTCTTAAGGTAAAAGGAGCTATAAGTGCTATAGTTCATGCCCATTACTTCGCCGAGAGAGGAAAAAATGTACTACTTTTAATGGATTCTATAACGAGATTGGCACTTGCTCAGAGGGAAATAGGACTTGCGGTAGGAGAACCACCCACATTAAAAGGATTCACCCCTTCTGTGTTTCAATTGATGGCAAAGATTACCGAGAGTTGCGGAGTATTCAGAAATGGAAGTATCACGGGAATATTCAGCGTTCTTGTTGAAGGTGATGAAATATCTTTAGACCCCGTTGCCGATTCCCTCATGGGTGTTTTAGATGGTCATATAATTCTTTCAAGGAATAGAGCCAACAGGGGTATATTCCCGGCAATAGACCCTGTAAAGAGTCTCTCTCGCCTCATGCCCAAACTTGTAAGTGAAGAGCACATGAATATGGCTAACCATGTAAAAGAAGTTTTAAGTAAGTTTGAAGATGTAGAGGAGCTAGTGAGAATTGGCCTTTATAAGGAAGGTTCTAACCCTGTGGTTGATAAAGTTATAAAAAATCTTGGAAAGGTGGAAGGGTTTTTCAAACAAAAACCTGAAGAGAAAGTTGATTTTAACAAAAGTCTAGATGATTTAAGGAACCTATATCAATTACTCAAGTAAAGATTCGAAAATACCTATAATTTTCAGCTTACAAGGAACGGGAGCCTTAATAAATGAACTAAGAGCTTTGTTTAGCTTTTCCACGTTATCCGGATTAGATTTGTAGATTTCGTAAAGTCTTTCGTAAAAATCTTCTATTCCCTGAATTAACTTTGAATTCTTAAGCTCGTCGGGAGATTTTCCCTCGTGATATTTTCTCAAGACTTTGATACTTTTTGATATTAAATCGTCTCTAACTTGTCCCCACTTTAAATCTGTAAATTTCAACACTATTTCTAAAAAAGCGTTAAACTGATTCATTTTCAAAATAATTTTATAAAAATTTCGTTTTAACATACATAACTATGGAACATAGCCACAAGGATATTTACGTGATTCAAAATGTCCATTTGGCGTTGGATATTCTATTTCTCCTCGAAAAAAAACCCCATACAGTTGAAAAGCTACAAGAAGAACTCCGAATAAGTAAATCGAAGCTTCAGAAACTCCTAAACTTTCTCCATGAAAAGGAATGGATTTCCTACGATGGGGAGAACAAACTTTACAGACTTGGTATTAAGAATTTTGAACTCGGTATGGCTTATCTAAACCATCTTGACATAAAAAAGGTTTCAAAACCTATACTTGATGAAATAGCAAAAAAGGTAAAGGAGAATGTATACCTCACAACCCGTGTAGCTTATGAAGTTCTTTATATAGAAAGAAGTGAAGTTGACAGAAATGTAAAAATTTTATCGAGATACGGAAGAGTTCTGCCCCTTTACGCTTCTGCATCCGGGAAAATATACTTAGCTCACTTTGACAAAAGAGAACTCGAAGATTACTTCAGAACAATTAAGTGGGTTAAACATACGCAGAATACCAAAACACCGGCTGAGCTAATGGGTAGACTACCGAAAATAAAGGAAGAAGGATACGCTACAAACCTAGAAGAGTATGAAGAAGAAGTTGTAAGCTCTGCTGTCCCGGTGCACGATTACGCCGGAAATGTGAAATATACTATTACGGTGGTGGCACCTTCCTACAGAATGAAAAAGGAAGATCTACTTAGCTGGGTCAAAGATATCTTAAAAGAGGGTGCTCTTAAGCTCTCCGAGAAGCTGGGACGGATAAGAAAATAATTGAAAATTTTCCGAAAATCCTAAATTTATTTTATTAGATAATCTTAGTATAATGTTCGGAGGTTTTATTGGCTATGAAAGTGGGGTATGTTGCTATAGTCGGTAAGCCTAACGTAGGGAAATCTACACTCCTTAACAACATACTGGGTACTAAGGTATCCATTATCTCCCCAAAAGCCGGTACTACAAGAATGAGAATACTAGGAGTCAAAAATATACCCGATGAAGCCCAAATAATTTTTCTGGATACACCGGGAATATACGAACCTAAAAAGTCCGACGTTCTAGGTCATTCGATGGTTGAAATTGCAAAGCAATCCTTAGAGGAATCAGATGTTATTCTCTTTATGATAGACGCTACCGAAGGGTGGAGACCCAGAGATGAGGAAATATATCAGAATTTTATTAAACCTTTAAATAAACCGGTGATAGTCGTTATCAATAAAATCGACAAAATAGGACCCGCTAAGAATGTTCTACCTCTGATTGAGGAGATTCACAAAAGACATAATGAACTAACGGAAATAGTACCGATAAGTGCTCTCAAGGGGGCAAATTTGGAAGAGCTTCTCAGGGCTATCCTTAAATACTTACCTGAGGGAGAACCCTTATTTCCCGAAGACATGATTACCGATTTACCCTTGAGATTGCTTGCTGCGGAGATAGTAAGAGAAAAAGCAATGATGCTCACGAGGGAAGAAGTACCTACTTCCATTGCTGTGAAAATAAATGAAATAAAACCCGGAGATGCAAATCCCAATATGCTTGTAATAAGAGGAGAACTTATAGTGGATAGGGAGAACCTAAAACCTATAATTATCGGAAAAAAAGGTCAAAGGCTTAAAGAAATAGGAAAAAGAGCTCGGGAGGAGCTGGAACTAGTTTTAGGTAGGCCGGTTTACCTAGAACTGTGGGTAAAGGTAGTTCCCGATTGGCGCAGACGTCCCGAATATGTAAAGCTATTCGGATATACCTTTATTTAAGGAGGTAGGAAAATGGGTTGGATGTTGAGAACTGTAGTGTTATTAGGATTCCTTACAGGTCTTCTTATGGCTATAGGTGGAATAATAGGTGGAACTGTGGGAATGTTAATTGCCTTAGTAATTGCTGGATTTATGAACTTCATAAGTTATTGGTTTTCCGATAAAATAGTTCTCTCTATGTACGGAGCAAGGGAGATATCCTATGAAGAAGCTCCTTGGCTTCACGAAATGGTAGAAGAACTTGCAAGGAGAGCAAACATGCCTAAACCTCCTATATACCTCGTTCCTATGGAGCAACCTAACGCTTTTGCAACCGGAAGGGGTCCGGGTCATGCAGCTGTAGCCGTTACCAGAGGGATTCTCGAGATATTGGAACCTGAAGAGCTCAAGGGTGTTTTAGCCCATGAACTTGCCCACATTAAGAATAGAGATGTTCTCGTAGCTACTATTTCAGCTACAATCGCAGGAGCAATAAGCTTCCTTGCTAATATGGCACAATGGGCTCTATTTTTCGGGGGAATGCAAAATAACGAAGAGGAAGGAGGAGAAGGCGGTGGTATTGCAGAAATGATAGGAGCAATTCTTATGATCATCATAGTTCCGATAATTGCGACTATAGTCCAGCTTGCCATATCCAGAGCGAGAGAGTACCTTGCAGACGAAACAGGAGCAAAAATATGCGGATGCCCTGTTGCGTTAGCAAGAGCTTTAAAGAAAATAGAGGAATACGTAATGCAGATACCAACTAATGTAAATCCCGGGACAGCACACCTATTTATAGAGAATCCCCTCAAGGGTGGGGGAATTATGGAACTTTTATCCACTCACCCATCTACAGAAAAGAGAATAGAAAGACTCTGTGAGCTCGCAAGGAAGATGGGTCAAGACTGTATAATTTAATGAATGCTAAAGCTAATCGTTATAAGGCATGCAGAAAGCCTGTGGAACCCTGTAGGAAGGTATCAAGGGCTTTTGGATCCTGATTTAACGGAAAGGGGTGTCGAGCAGGCTAAGAAGCTTGCTCAGGTTCTTAAAAAAGAAAACATAAACGCCCTCTTTTCTTCCCCCCTTAAAAGAACTTTCAAAACTGCTCAGATTATTGGAGAGGAAATAGGACTGAAGCCTATTAAAGAAGAGAGAATTATAGAGATTGACCATGGAATCTGGTCGGGACTGCTTGTAGATGAGGTAAAGGAGAAATTCCCAAAGGATTTTGAACTCTGGCTTAAAGAACCTCATAAGGTAAAATTTCCGGAAGGGGAATCTCTACAGGATGTTTTTAAAAGAATTAAGGATTTTCTAAGGTTCTTACTGGAGAATTACAACGAGAAAACCGTTGCCTTAGTCTCCCATACAGTACCTATACGATGTTTATACTGTGCGATTTTGGACATAAACCTTTCTAAATTCTGGAGTTTTGGGTGTGATAATGCTTCTTATTCGGTGGTATACTTAGATGCAGAGGGCAGGAATGTGATACAAAAGTTGAATATTACCTGCCACTTGGGGGATTTATATGTTGAAGCCCACAAGGCTCTATAGCCTTTTTCTGGCCTTAACATTTTATTTTTCCGCCGTATCTATTGCTACTGAACTTCAAGAACAACTAACCCTAAGGGTAAAAGTACACGATATAGTAAGAGTAGAAAAACCACCTTTCTATCTACCGGATAAACTTTCTTACAGGGTAAGGAAAGTTGAAACTCATAACTTAGTGGGAAAACTTTTTGAACCGCCTAAAGAATGGGAAGAAACGGAGCTTTATATTCCCAAGGAAGGAGGGTGTGGGGTTCCTAAGGATTTAAATCTATACAGAGAAGCTGTCAAAAATTATAAACAGGGAAACCTTTGGACTGCGGAAGAAAAACTTAAACTTCTTGTGAGCTCACCTTCATCACCCTATTCCAATGCCGGAAAGTACGTTTTAGGTCTCATTTACTATAAAAAAGGTAAAAGAGAAGGAGCTCTTAAACTTTTCGAAGAATCCTGCAATACAACGCACATGTATACCATTCCCGCCTGTGAGAGCTTTTACGCTCTTTACTATCGACTATTTAAAAAACCTTATAAAGCGGATGAGCCTATTTTGTGGAAATACGCATATCTGATAGGTGTATCCGGAGTTATTCCTGAGGAACCCATAAGCAATTGCGGACGCTTTACTTTTAAAAATTATTGTAGATACGTTAACGATTTTATACTCGGTAAAGTAAATCCCAAATACCTCGAAAGTACAGAAGTGAGAAAAGCTATAAATTTATTTGAACAAGGGAAATACAAGGAAGCCAAGAAACTTTTACTTAAACACAAGAATAAGTTTCTACCCTACAGGGATGTAATAGTTTACTACCTAGGACTAATAGCCTTTGAGGAAGGCGATTACGAGGAGGCGTTGAATTATACTCTCCTTCTTGAAACTCTAAATCCCCGAATGGCAAAGTCTCTTTACCTTTCCATCTTTGTGAAAAAACCCGAGATAGCGGATTACGTATATGAAAAGACAAGAGATAAATGGGTATTCAGATACGCCGGTATAAAAGCCTATAACGAAGGTGATTATAAAAAAGCCCTTGAATACTTTATACGTTCTGGAGATTACATATACGCTGTTTACGCAACACTTCAGCTCGGGAACTACCAGGAGGCTTATAAATTACTGAAAAAGGTTAAGGAAAAAGACAGGGAATATTACGTTCTCCTTCTTGAGATTTTGTATGAACTCGGTAGAGATGAGGAAATAGAGCAGGTACTTTCCGAGATAGAGAACAAATATCCTGATATTTATAAGGAATATTACGGCTGGTTCATGTTTAAAAAAGGAAAGTGGAAAGAAGCCGCCAAATACTTCGATTATCCCTACTTCAAGGCAATAGCATTTTTCAACGCAGGAGAATACGAAAGAGTATTGGAAATTCTAAAAGAGGATGACAGTTATGAAGCAAGAATTCTTAAGGCTAAAGCTGCAATAGCCTTAGGAAAAGGAGGACTTGCGAGGAGATACCTTTTCAATGAAACCCCTGAAGAAATTTATCTCACGGGTATCAGTTATTTCATAGAAGGAAATTACGAAAAAGCGATTTCTTACTTTGAGAAAATTTCCAAAGATGAGAAGTACGGTCTTAAGGCTTTGATAAAACTTGCTGATTCTTATTACAACTTGGGCCAAAAGGATAAAGCAAGAGCCTTATACAACCTCATACTTCAGAAATATGTAAATGCAAAAGAGGTAAAAGAAGCCCTAATAGGCATAGCCCAAATAGAGGTAGAGTCTCCTTCCGAGGACTTGGAAAAGGTAGTAAAAGAATTTGAAAAAAACTATCCCGATAGCCCTTTGCTTCCTGAACTGAAATTCCAACTTGCAAAGTTATACGCTGAAGAAGGAAGACAAATAGAGGCGGAATTTATACTGAGAAAATTGGTTAACAATCCTGAATACAGAGATAGGGCTATGTTTCTTCTTGCCCAAATTACACAAAATCCCGAAGAAAAAGAAAATATCCTGCTTAATCTTTTAAAATCCCAAGACAAGGTTATAAGAGAAAAGGCTTTTTCAAAACTTGCGGAGTTGTACGAAAAAGAGAATAATCTCCTAAAGCTTGCCCATCTTCTGGAAAATAGAGGAGATATAGAAAAAATTAACGCCGTATCGATATATTTGAAACTGGGAAGGATTAAAGACGCAGAAAGATTGTTCAGTAAGCTAATAAAGAAATATCCCAACTCCGAAGAACTAAAAGAAATTGCTTTAAAGCTTTACGAAAAGACTAGAAAATTCAAATATTTAGAAATAGCTTATACCAGTACGAATCCTGATATTTACTTGAAAGCTGCTTACTATCTCGGCAATTACTACTACGGAAAGGAGAACAGAAAAGCCCTAAATTATTTCTTGGAAATTGTACTCAGTGATAAAAAGGATTTTCCCTTTTACAAAAGAGCCGTTTTCCTGAGTGTTAAAATTTTGAAGAGGTTAGGTGCTAGAAAGGATGCTTCCTGTATTCTTGAAAGGTTAAAAGATGTAAAGCTTGAAAGCTGGGAAAAGGAAAAAGTTTTAGAATTAAAAAAGGGCCTTCCTGCCTGCAGGGGGTAAGGTATGGAATTTCTTTTAAATTGGTTTGAAAAAGGGGGGATTGTTATGTATCCCCTCCTCCTTCTTTCAATCCTTTCCTGGTACGTAATAATTGAAAGGGCTGTAAATTTAAGGGTAAAAAGCTTTTTGCCTCACAATCTTAACGAGCTTAAAATGTTAATCCAGAAAGGAGATTACGAGAGTGTATTGAAAATTTCAAGTGTTGTAGAACATCCATTTGCAAAGGCCATTTCTATAGTACTCGATGAATACCTAAAGGGAAGAAAGGAAAAGGGTTATCTCATGCAACTTATGGAGGGAGAGCTTTCTTCTTTCGTTCCCAAGGTTGAGAAAAACTTACCGGTGTTATCTACTACGGCTTCGGTAGCACCGCTTCTGGGGCTTTTGGGAACGATTACCGGACTTATAAAGGTTTTCCAAGCTTATTCTATAACCATTCAGGAAGAGGCTATTTCTTTGCTGGCTAAGGGTATTAGTGAAGTCTTAGTTGCCGCAGCAACGGGACTGGGAGTTGCAATACCTGCCCTGGTAGCTTATTGGATTTACAAAACAGTAGGTAATCGTATTCTTGATAAGATAAGTGAGGAGGCAAGGGAAATTATAAACTCCTTGGAGTAAAAAATGAATCTAAGGAAAAAGCTAAGGTTTAGAGAAGAGGAAAGGGTATACATAGATGTTGTCCCTCTTGTGGATACATTACTCGCCGTATTTTTGTTCTTAGCTATTCTCGCTTTTCAATCTCCCGAAACCTTCATAGCCATAAAACTTCCCTTTGCGGAAACTGGAGAATCCATGCAAATAAAGTCTATAAAGATTCAGATAGATACGGAAGGAAAAATGAGGGTAAAAGGTAAACCTATTTCTGAGGAAGAGCTGGTAAAGATGATTAAAGATATCAAACCTTCGCATATAATTCTCGAAGCCGATGAAAATACAAAGCATAAGTTCGTGGTAAAAGTTATGGATATTGCAAGAAAAAACGGAGTTGAAAATATAGTAATAGCTGTAAAAAAGAAAAGATGAGTTTTTTTCTGAAAAAGTTAATCTCTTATTTTATCCTACCGCCCGGCATTTTCATCATAAGCTTCCTCGCCATTTATATCTTTGCAAAGCGAAAAATTGTAAGAAAATTAGCTTTATTTTCCGCATTAAGTCTGTATCTGATTTCCATTGAACCAGTTAAAGATTTATTAATCTTTCCTCTTGAAAGCGCATACAAAACTCCCGAAAACTTTCACGCTGATGCCATAGTGGTGTTAGGTGGTGGTGTTTATAACAACGGTAAGTTAAAGGCTTCTGCCTATAAAAGGCTTATTACCGGTTTTCTTCTTTACAGGAAAATGGATGTTCCCATTATACTTTCCGGAGGTGCGGCAATAAATACAATTCCCGAAGCCGACGTTATGAAAGAACTTTTAAAAGCCTTTGGCGTAAAGGAAGACAAAATATTTACGGATGTAAAGAGCAGAGATACCGCGGAGAATGCCAAATATGTTAAGGAAATTTGTGAAAAAAAGCTAAAGTGTAAAAAGATAGTTCTGGTAACATCGGGATTTCATATGCTTAGGGCTGTGAACACTTTCAAGAAAGTGGGAATGGAAATAATTCCCTATCCTACAGATTTGAAGTTTGAAGGAAAATACAATGTATACAGTTTATTCCCGAAATACAGTGTATTTTATGACTCCGCAATAGCCATAAGGGAATACATAGGCCTAGTTTTTTACAAACTCAAGGGTCTTCTTTAAGTTTCTTATATATCTCCTTTACCTGTTTGAAGGTTTCATCAAAACTCTTTGAGTTATCAATTACAAAATCTGCATACTTTGCCTTTTCATCAATTGGCATTTGATTATTCCAACGCCTTTCAAAATCCTCCTCAGACACCCCTCTCTTTAAGGCTCTTTCCCTGCATACCTCATAGGGTGCCCACACTACTATCAGCTTATCGTAATTCTTATGAGTTCTTTTCTCCACAAGCAAGGTAGCTTCGAGTATAAAAATAGAATCTTCAGGTAGAGTTCTCAGAATTTCATTTATTTCCTTGTAAAGTGCTTTATGGGTTATGTTTTCAAGAATTTGTAGTTTTTCCTTATTCGTGAAAACAATTTGAGCGAGCTTTTTCCTGTCTATATTCCCCTCTTTGTCAAGAACCCCTTCTCCAAAAATCTTTAAAACTTCTTTGTAAACCGGATGACCCTTTTTATAGAAGGAATGTATAAGTTTATCCGCGTCGAGGGTATAAGCTCCCAACTTTTTAAACATTCGGGCAACTGTGGACTTTCCGCAACCTATGTTTCCAGTAAGACCTACTTTTTTCATAGTCCCCACACAGCTATCTTAAAACGGTTTGCAAGTTTTAGGAAATTAGTCTTATCCACGATGAATACTTTTCCCGCTTCCAGAAATAAAGCTTTAGCACCTATTTCTTTCATAACCTTTAGTGTATCTTCCCCTACAGTGGGTACATCTATTCTAAAGTCCTGTTTTTTTCTTGCTACCTTAACTACTATCGTTCCCTTTCCCGCTATTTTGCCGGCTCTTTTTATGGTTTCTTGGGTTCCTTCCATTGCTTCTACTGCAACAACTGCTTTGTCTTTGATTACTATAGTTTGTCCTATATCCATAGAAGCGATTTCCTTAGCAATGCTAAAGCCCCATTTTCCCTCCTCAAGGGCGGTTTTATCGGGTAATATCCTATTCATTTGACCTTTTCCCGCCAGTAGATGTGTAAGGTATGGCTTAGGGTCTATAAATCGGAAACCCTTTTCCTCTAAAAAGTCCATAAATACCCTCACAAGTGTTTCTGGTCTTCTGTCTTTTGCCTTTCTGAGGAGGTTTAGAGCGGTTAAATCCATTTTCAAAATATCTGAGTATATGAGCTTATGTTCAAATTTTCCTAACATAACTATTGAGCTTACTTTTTCCTCTTCAAGGATTTTTACCAGTTTCCCCACTTTCCCAAGAGGAAGTATATAATCCGTTTTAAAATCTGTGGTCCTCTCTATTCCTATAGTTATTACATCCTCACCTCTCCTGAGAACAGAGTTCTTAAATTCATGAGGAAGTTTTCCTGACCCCGCTATCAGAGCTATTTTCCCATTCACCTTAATTATTAGAGTTTAAAATATCTATTGGTGTTTAGCGAAGTCGAGATTTTTATCAGTGCAAGTGAAAATTTAGTGTTTACTACTGTAGTATCCAATAATAAAGTTATAGACTTAAAAGCTGAAAGAAGAAACGAACGAAAGCTTATCGGTTCAATATTTAAGGGTGTTGTTAAAAAAGTTTGCAAGAGTTTGGACGGATATTTTATAGATATAGGTCTTGATAAGGAAGCTTTCATCCAAGAAAAAGACATACGCAAGAAGTTAAAAGTGGGAGATACAGTAATCGTTCAACTAAGGAGAAAAGATACCCAGCTCAAGGGTTCAAAAGCTACGTGTAAAATCAGTATACCCGGAAAGTACTTAGTCTACTTTCCCGAAATCAGGAAGCTAAAAATTTCGGGGAGATTGAAAAATTTTCCTTATGCGGATGAACTGAAGAAGCTTATAGAAAAAGAGTTAAAAGAACGGGAAGGGGTGATAATAAGGGCATCTGCTATAAGAGCAAAGGAAGGGGAAATTTTAGACGAACTGAACAGTTTAAGAAATGTATGGAGATATATCCTTGAGCAAGAGAGAAAACTATCCAAGGGAATTCTGTATGAGGAATTCCCTACTTATGCGAGGGTAATAAGGGACTACTGGAGTTTTATAAAGGAAATCTGCGTAGACAATGCGGATATATGGAAGGAGATACACGATTTATTCGGTAAGGATATAAGGGATAAACTGAGGTTCAGTAGAAACCTTGATAAGCTAACAAAGAATTTTTCCATATACCAGCTTCTCTCTAAACTCCTTTCAAAATATGTCTGGCTAAAAGGAGGAGGATTTATAGTAATAGAACAAACTGAAGCCATGGTGGTAATTGATGTCAATAGCGGTGAAGGTTGCGGAGAATCTTTAGAGGAAAATGCATTGAAAACGAACATTGAAGCCCTTGAAGAGATAGCCCATCAAATTAAGCTCAGGAATCTTGCGGGTATGATTGTCATAGATTTAATAGACTTAAAAAGGGAAGAGAATAGAAAAAAACTGCTGAAGGAAGCGGAGAAGATTTTCAGAAAAGAGAACCTCAACGTAAAAATCTACGGTATAACAAAGCTTGGACTTCTGGAACTTACAAGGAAAAAGGATTCAGAGAGTCTTTACGAAGTGTTGGGAGAATCTTGTCCGTCCTGCAACGGAAAAGGGTTTGTGAAGAGCAAAGAATTTATCCTGTATCTCATAGAGAAGGAGATAGAGAAGAATATCGGAAAAAGATTAGAACTTAGGGTACATCCTAGAGTCTTTAATGATGTAAAAGAATTCGTAAAAAGGAAAAACTTAAAGGAATGGATTACCATAAAAGAAGTATGGAACGAAAACGTAGATTACTATCAACTGCTCTTCTCGGAATACTGATAATCTCAACTCTCTATTCTTGTGCTCCTAAATCCGAAGAAAGAAGAAAAGGATACGCAAGGGAATTTTACACTGAAGGGTTAAAAGAATACAGAAAAGGTGATTACGGTGATGCAAAGACAAATTTTGAAAAGGCTTTAAATTACCTTGAATATTTATCTCCTGAGGAAATAAAGAATGCAAAATACCTTTTAGTAAAATCAGCTTGCAAGGATAAAGATTACGTTGATGCAATAGTTTACGCAGAAGATTTTTTATCCAACTATCCGGGAAGCCGAGAAGCCGAAGAAGTTTTCTTCATACTCGTTGACAGTCTTGTAAAAGTAGCTCCGGATCCTTACAAGGATCAGACGTACACAATTCAAGCAATACAAAAAGCGAAGGAATTTTTGGCAAAATATCCCAACAGTAAATTCGTGAGGGATGTGGAAGAAGTAATAGAAGAAGCCAATAGGAGACTTGCATATCATGAATATTACATAGCTAAATTTTACGAGGAATACGGATACCCTTACAACGCAGCGGTAAGATACAGGGAGGTACTCATCAACTTTTCTCAATACTTTTCCGAAGAAAAGCTTGCCTATCACTATATCAAGAATCTTATACTTACACCCAAGCAGGTGAAAATGGAAAAGGAAAAGATAGGAAAACTGATTAAGGAGGCTCGTAAAAAACTGAAGAGAGTAAAAAAGGCTGAAGAAAGGAGAGCCATAGAAAACAGAATAGAATTTTTAATAAGTGAAATCAAAAGGTGGGAAGAAATTCAAAGAAAAGCCCATGAAGAAGCTATCAGGGCACTTGAAAAATACAAGGAGTTATACGGAGAAAATACTTATTACAAGGAACTGATAAAATTAATAAAAAAATGGAAAAGTTAAAACTTATAAAAGAATTTCTTGAGAATAAGAAAGCGGAAGATATTGTAATCCTTGACGTGTCAAATCTAACCAATCTTGCAGATTATTTCGTAATAGCTACTGCAAATTCTCCTACCCATGCTAGAGCTCTTGCGGATTACCTCGAAGAAGAGTTGGAAAAGGAAGGTTATACGATTGACCACGTCGAAGGGAAAGAGTATGGAAATTGGATACTTATCGATTTAATAGATACAATAGTTCACATATTTACACCCGAAACCCGCGAATACTATGGGCTAGAATGGATTTGGGCGGATGCTCAAAAAGTAGAAGTCTAAGATAAGGCTCTTGCCGATAAATTATCGGCTTCTCTGTTCTGTTCCCTCGGAATTTTTTCGTAATAAATAGAATTAAAGAATCTTTCCAGTTCCTTTACTTGAGTGTACAAGTTCTTTAATCTTTCGTTCTTTACTCTATACTTCCCCATAACCTGATTTATGACAATCTGACTATCTCCCTTAACTACCAGATTTTTTATACCGAGCTCTTTTGCCTTCCTCAGACCTTCTATTAAGGCCTTATATTCAGCTTCGTTGCCTGTGGCCTTTCCTATATACCTTGATATTTTAATTACTTTATCCGGTAGTCTTATCACAACACCTATTCCGGCTTTTCCAGGATTTCCTTTGGAAGAACCATCAAAGTACATAACCGCCGTAGAGCTTTTTAAACTCTCGAGAAAAAATTCCATATCTTCCTTTGTCCTGAGTTCTGTATAATTGCTGTCCTTTTTTATTAGCAGAGCATCTACTTTGCTCTTCAGGGATTCAAGGAGCTTAAGAATATCCTCCTTTGACTTTTTGTTAGAAAGTTCAAGTAAATACTCAAAGGGAATAACAAAAGCCTTTTCTATCATTTCTCGGGTATCATAATAACCTCGGAGTAGTTGTTTTCTTTAATGAATTTCTCAAAAATCTTCAATATATCTACTCTTCTTACCCTTTTTAGGTTTTTATCGAAGAATCTGTAAAAGTCCAAATCTCTCACCACGGTATAAGCATAACCTATATCAAAAGCATCGCTTTCTACTTTTTCTTCCTCGAATACCCTTGAGTTTATAATTCTGCTCTTTGCTTTCTCAACTTCCTCATCCGTAATCTTTTCGTATGTGGTTCTGAGTAGTTCAAACACCTTATTTTTCACTTCCTCATACCTAGAAGGTTCAAAACTCGCGCTGATTACAAATAAGTTATCCCTTGGTCTTCCAAGGTCTCCGCACCAGTAAGAGTAAACCAATCCTTTTTCCCTAAGTTCTCTGTAAAACAGAGATATTCTTCCTCCGCACAGTATCTCACTGAGAACTACTAGGCCTTTATACTCATTTTTTCCTATAGAGGGTACTTTCCAACCTATTATCCAGTAAGCCTTCTGTATTCTGGAGTCTGTTAACTTTTTAAACCTTACTCCTATCTGCTCCGGTTCTGAAGGGATTTGAACTTT
Organism: Aquifex aeolicus; assembly: GCA_015662815.1. Lineage (GTDB taxonomy): Bacteria > Aquificota > Aquificia > Aquificales > Aquificaceae > Aquifex > Aquifex aeolicus_A. The sequence goes on from DQTK01000016.1 coordinate 53,662, forward strand.
GGGCAGAGGTTTTGACACCTCTTTACCAAAGGTTTTTAAGACTTCTTTTTCCACTTCCTTTGGGTCTACTTTTCCCACTACTACAACTGCCATATTTCTAGGTTGATAGAAGGATTTATAGAATTTAACCAGTTTTTCCCTTGTAAAGCTCCTTATTGTTTCTTCAAAACCTATAATAGGGAACCTATAAGGGGAAACCTTATAAACCAGTTTTTCAAATTCTTCCCATAAAACTGTGGTTGGATTATCTTTACCTCTCCTTAGCTCCTCTATAACTATTTCTTTTTCCTTCTCTATCATTTCCTCATCGAGCGTAGCCTTCATGGTAAGTTGGTAAAGGACTTCCATTGCTTCCTTCCAGTAGGGATAGGCTATTTCCACATGGTAGTAGGTATAGTCCTTTGAAGTACCTGCGTTTATATTTCCTCCTAGGCTTTCTATAATTTTGTCAATTTCCCCGTATTTATACTTTTCTGTTCCGTTAAAAAGCATGTGTTCCAGAAAATGAGCCATTCCTTTTTCATCGTATTTCTCATAGATTGAACCTACTCTAAACCACACGTGTATGGCAACGGCTTCTGTATCTTTTCTCGGTTTTACTATTAACTTTACACCGTTAGGTAGATTTCTTATGTACAGTTCTTGGGCAGTTAGGAGCTGTACCATGAAGATAACCCCCAAAATTAGAATCCTAAGCATTTCTCCACCTTTTTAGAATTTGGTCCCTATACCAATATGCAATGTTTAATCCCAGAAAGAATAAAGTCAATATTAAAGATAAGGGTAGGGCTATGGGCTTTGCTATTCTAAGGAATGTATCGTAAAAGAATAGGAATAATAAATAGTATCCGTAGATAAGCAGTAGATTAGAAAAGTAATGCCAAAATTTCCCGAGAACTTTTCCTAAAAATCCCATAGTTATCTATACTACAACGGAAAACCTGTTATAATAATGTTTCTTGATTAACGGAGGATTGAAGAATGAGGAGAGTGAAAGTAAAGCTTCTTCCCAGAAAACCGGGTAGAAAGAGTGAACTAAAGAGGAAAAGAAGGGAAGGTTGGCTTCCTGTAGAAATATACGGAAAAGGTGTTGAAAACAAACACGCTTGGATTAGCGTCAAAGATTTTGCTGCACTTCCTCACGGAGAGGCTTTTTTAATCGAAGGGGAATTAGAGGGTAAAACCAAAGTTTACCTACTGAAGGATATACAATTTGGTTGGTTGGGTAATAACCCTATACACATAGACTTCTACGACCTTTCCAACGTTAAGGAGATCGAAGTTGAAGTACCAATAGAGTTTGTCGGAACTCCAGAAGGTGTTCAAGCCGGAGGAACTTTCGAACCTGTAATACACACCTTTACTATAAAAGCTTCACCAACAAATATTCCCGAAAAAATCGTTGTAGACGTTAGCAAACTCGGTCTAGGTGAGGCTTTACACGTTAGGGATATCCAACCTCCTGAAGGATGTGTAATACTAGATAATCCGGAAGAAACAGTTGCGGTAGTTTATGAACCTGAAGAAGCATCCGTAGAAGAGGAAGCCGGAGCTGAAGGTACCGAAGAGCAACAGTCCTAATTAATGGATATACGCTTGCTGGTAGGTCTAGGTAATCCGGGAAGGGAATACGAAAAGACGCGGCACAACGTGGGGTTTATGGTAATAGATGGGCTAATAAAGAACTTGAGGGCAAAAAAACCTTCCGAGGATGCTCTCTCCCTCGTTTATAAAACTCGTATCGGAGGAAAGGAGGTATTCCTTGCAAAACCACTCACTTATATGAATAACTCAGGTGCAGCCGTTTATAATCTCCTTGAAGAATACGGCCTTTCTCCTGAACAGATGATAGTTATTTACGACGACTTAGACCTTCCCCTCGGAACTATGAGATTGAGACTTAAGGGAAGTTCGGGAGGGCACAAAGGTGTGGAATCAATAATAAAGTATATAGGTACCCAAAATTTCCCGAGGCTAAGGATAGGTATAGGAAGGCCTAAGAAAAAGGAAGATGTTGTAAAATATGTTCTTTCCCCTTTCCCTCAAGAAGAGGAAAAGGTTATAAATCAGGTAATAAAAAAAGCTGTGAGATGTTTGACAAGAGCTATTGAAATTTCTCCTCAGTACGCTATGGAATACTGTAATAGACAGGAATTATTTTAAATAATTTCAACTTCTTTAACTCCCTTTAATCTTAGTAATTCCTCCAGTTTTTCGGGAATGTCTCCGTAATCTTGAACTACAAGGATTACTTCAAGCAAGTTCTCTTTTTTAACTGCTTTTAAAATCTTACCACTTTCGAGCAAATTGTTTACTTTGTATAAGACTTCCGGTGATGTTGATATTGTAAGTTTTAAATGAACAACTCCTTTACTCTTTAAAAGCTCACGCTCTATTTTGCTCACAAATGTGAGAAACAAAAGCATTACAAAGGTTGTAAACACCGCAAGGGTATACATTCCTGTTCCCACCGCTATTCCTAATCCTGCCGTGCTCCATAGGCTTGCAGCTGTGGTTAAACCTTTTACCGTAACTCCGAATCTAAGTATAGCCCCTGCACCTAAAAAACCTATCCCGCTAACTATTTGAGCCGTAATCCGTGAAGGGTCGGCCATAAATCCACCGTAGGTGTAGCTTGTATATATAGAAACAAGGGTAATTAATGAAGCCCCCATAGATAGAACAGCATGGGTTCTCAAACCCGCCGGTTGCTTTCTCCTTTCTCTTTCAAGACCTATAACCGCACCGAGTAATGCTGCAAGAGCTATTCGAAGAAAGACCTCCCATAAAGGGAATGGGTAGCGTTCGGGAAAAAGTGTTAGGAAGAAATCGTGCATCTCTTTGAGTAATACAAAGTTTCAAGAAGGTAAACGAGTGTATCTTTCATATCTTTCCTTGAAACCACCATATCTATTTGTCCTTTTTCTAAAAGAAATTCCGCCGTTTGAAAACCTTCGGGTAGTTTTTGTTTTATGGTCTGCTCTATAACTCTAGGTCCCGCGAAACCTATTAAGGCTTTAGGTTCTGCAATAATTATATCCCCCAGAAAGGCAAAACTCGCCGATACACCTCCCATCGTAGGATTAGTGAGAACGCTTATGTACAGTATATTGTTTTTCTTCAAAAGACCTATACCGAATGTTGTTTTAGCCATCTGCATCAAAGACAGGATACCTTCCTGCATCCTTGCTCCGCCGGAGGCTGAAAAAGCTATTAAAGGTGTCTTAGTCTCTATAGCTCTTTCACAAGCTCTGAAGAATCTTTCTCCTACAACAGAACCCATACTTCCGCCTATGAAGTTAAAATCCATCACGGCTAAAATGGCTTTTTTCCCTTTTATATGCCCCTCGGCTATTACTATGGCTTCACTTAAGCCCGTTTCCTCTTGGGCTTTTTTTAGTCTATCTTTGTAGCTTTTTGTATCCTTGAAGTTAATGGGGTCAGTGGGTAGTATTTCCTCAAAAAGTATTTCCGGATTTTCTTCGTCTAAAGTGTACTTTATCCTCTCTCTGGCGGAAAGGGTAAAGTGATAACCACAATTGGGACATACTTTCAAGTTCTTCTCAAGGTCGGGAGCATAAAGGAGGCTCTTACAGTTTGAACACTTAGTCCAAAGAGTCTCCTCTTTCCTTTTTTTAAAGAATTTATCGAGAAACCTCATTGGGCCTGTTCTTGTTCTCTTTTGAGTTTTTCGTAAACAGCCATCACATATCCGAGGAACGCATTCTCAGGTTGTGCTCCAACGAATTCCGCAGCACCTTTGTTTATAACTATTTTTGGAACTCCTACCACTTGAAATTGTTCGGCTAAATCTGGGTTTTCCGAAGCGTCTATAACCTTTGCGGTAATATTGTCATTTACCAGAGCGAAATCCCACGCCATTATCGCAGCAGCGGGACAGTATCCGCAGGTTGTTGTTACAAAAACCCATATATCTATAGGGATATCTACACTTCGGAGGAGTTCTACGGTTTTTTCGGATAGCTGAGGGTTCCTTTGAGATACGTGGAATATACCGTTTATAAGTGTTGTGAATTCAAGTCCCGCCGGAAGGCCTATATACCTCATTCCGTAATCTTTTTCCCCTTCAATAACGATTGTCGGAACCCTATCAATACCGTATCTTTCCGTAATTTCTTTATCGGTAAAGGGAGATAATATCTCGAGTTTAATTTTATCCTGACCTACGGCATCCCCGATAACTTCAACGGTTTCTTTTAGAAGCTCCTCAGCAGTTTGGCAAGATTCACACCCGATAGCTTGGGAGAACAGTTTTATGTTTACCGGCTCTTTGAACTCTTTTTGAGCAAGCTCTTTCAATTGAGTCCTTACTTCAAGGTTCAGTAGCATTTGCTAACCTCCTTATCTATAAAGCTTAAGTAATATCTTAATTAATTGATGGCAGAAATAACAGAGTTTAAAGAAAGCTCCTATGTGAGAAGTTTTAAGAAGTTGAGAATTGCAAATTTATTTGAAAGGAATGCCAACTTTAGGAAATTGAGGAGAAAGAACACCTTCTGGAAGGAAATAAGTGAAGCAATGGCAGTTAGGGAAAGAATTAAGGATTATCTTATCAAAGACCCATCATACATAGTTATAGATGCGTGTTCAGGTAAAGGATTTTTGAGCACGATTGTGGGATTGATGCACCCTAAAACGAAGATTCTTGCCGTAGATAGGGATGAGGAAGCGGACCGTGAACACTTTAAATCTTTAAAAAACGTAGAGTTTGTGAATATGGATATAATGAGTGATGATTTCTCTAAGCTTGTAAAGGAATCGGGTCAGCGGGTAATCCTTACGGGTATACATTTATGCAGAGAGCTTTCGGAAAGGTTTATAGAAGTGGTTAACAGTTGTGAGAACGTGAAAACTGCCGTTCTCATTCCATGTTGTGAAGGAAACTTTCCGAGGGAAAAATATCAATTTCTTATAGATGAACTTGGAGTTTATGAGGCGTGGTGTTATTACTTGAAAGAAAAATTTGATGAAAACCTTAAGGTAAAGATGAAAAGGGATAAGAAAATCCTTTCCCCTAAGAATATAGTTTTAGCCGCAGAGAGAAATGGCTAATCTATCTTTAATTTCTCCAGTAGTCTTAAATTCTTTAAAGCTCTTTCTCTACTTCCTTCTCTTCTAATACCTTCAACAAAGTCTTGAACCATTTCCCTCAGTTTATCACCGTAGATTCTTTCCCTTTTAAAATCTCCATAAGTAATTTCTTCCTTTTGAAAATCCATAACTATATCTTCTTTATCTGTTTTTACAGTCCACCTTCTCACCTGCTCATCAGGGTAATTCCAAGCTACCCTTAAAGTGAAAGGTATTTCTCCCTTTACCCTTCCTTTCACTTCCCAAATCAATTTATTCTTTGAAACTTTCTCGAGTTTTATATCACCGAAGAGGTATTGGAGTATGTAAAAATCATGCCAAGCTAAATCCCATAATGGATTTATATATCCGCTACCTTTGTTAAGGCGTTCTATCAGTATCTCTTTCGGATTTATTTGAGAAGGAAAACTTTTTACAACTTCCGAGTAAAGTTCTATCTCCGATATTTCAAGAAGAGGATTATTAGCTATTTTTAAAAATTCTTCGCTTGATAGTGCCGGGGGTTTTTCCAGTAAAACCGGTATACCTCTATTTAGAAGCTCCTTTGCTACTTTTATATGATTTTCGGGATTTACAGTCACTATCGCATAGCTTATCTCCTCTTTAACATCGCCAATATTACAGTAAAAAGGACAATCTTTACAAAGTTCAGATTTTTGCAGGTCTGTATCACATACAATGGGTTTTAGATTGAGCTCTCGTAATTTCCTCAGATACTTTGAGCCCATATTTCCCAAACCTACCAGTAAAATGTGCATAGGAATATTTTAAATCTGCCTTTTCCAATATCTTGCAGCTGTTTTTCTAATATAAAATAAAACCTAAT
>DQTK01000147.1 GCA_015662815.1 Aquifex aeolicus
AGAACAGGAAGAGCCAAACATCTTTCTATAAATTCAATTTCCACAATATCATCATTTAGGTCTTTTATTTTCCCTTTACAGTATATTGGAAGTTCTTTATAGGAGAATACGAACAAAACACTTTCTTCCTTTAGCTTTATAAGTTCTACTTCCTTCAGCATGAATTTTCTTTCTTTTTCTTCTATCTGCTTTATTTTCTGAAGTTCCTTATTAATAGTTTCGAAGTATTCGGTGTGGGCTTTTTCCACCGCTTCAAGAACTTTTTCTATAGTATTGAAAAGTTTTTTTAGGATATTTACATCGGAACGGTTTAATTCCTCCTTCGTCTTAACCAAATAATCTAAAAAATCCCTAAGAATTGTGAGAAGTATACCGGATATTACAGGTTTTATGTTTTTACCTCTGCTAGCGTAGCTGAGGGCTAAATTGTAGAAGAAGTCCTTATGGATTTTTTCTTTAAAAAGTTGATTGTAAAAGATATCTGCCACCTTTAAAATTTCCCCATCATTTTCTATATACCTACCCGCAAGTTTTTTCAATTTATTCCTGAATTCCTTTTCGTAGCTTATGAGGAATTCTCTTAGTATATTCATTTGTTTTAAGTATAGCTCTTTGGTAAGTAAAACTCTTGGTTATATAATCCTTCCTTATGGACAATTGGGACGGTTGGATGTACCTAAACGCTTACTTGTTAGTCCTATTTACTTTTATAATTTCTTACATTGAAGGCTTAGGTATAGAAAGGGATATATTTTGGTCTTCCCTCAGAACACTTCTTCAGCTCCTTATTCTGGCTTATATCCTCAAATACATATTTAAGTTTTCCGAAATCGAAAAACAGTTTTTAGTATTTGCCTTTATGACGCTCGTTGCATCTTTGATATTTACCGAAAGGAGTAGGAGCATAAAGCTTTTTCCTGTGGTTTACTTATCTATAACTTTAAGCTACGCATTACCTATACTTTTTCTCATATTTACGAAAACTTTAAAGACGGTTCCCCACGAACTTATTCCCTTCGGAGGTCTTATAATCGGAAATACTTTGAATAGTTTATCCCTTTTTTACGACAGAATAAAAGCAGAAGTAAAAAACAGAAAAGAGGAAATAGAAGCGAAGATAGCTTTAGGAGCTACACTGAGATGCGCATTGATTGATGTAATAAGGGACAGTATCAAAATGGCATTAATTCCTAAGTTAAATTGGCTAAAGTCTGCGGGATTGGTGCATATTCCCGGTGTGGCTGTGGGTATGCTTGTCGCGGGAGTGAGTCCCCTGAAAGCTATTTTATTTCAAGTGGTCATACTTTATACACTTTTATTTTCAGGAATTGTTGGAACTTCCCTGCTTGCATTTCTAGGCATTAAGGAGATTTTTGGGAAGAGTTTCGAAAAAGGTTAGTATTTACTATAATTTATTCTTATGAGATACGACGTAATCATTATAGGCGGTGGTCCGGCAGGACTCGGTTGTGCTCTTACCTTTGCCTCTTCACAGGGAAGAGGATGGCAATGGGCTGAAGGAAGAAAATTTTTAGTTATAGACGATGGAAAATCGGACCTCCATAAAGCAATGCTCAACAACGTACCGGGCGTTTCGATAGGAACTAAAGGAAGTGAGCTTTTAGAACAAATAAGAGAACAGATAAAATCTCTTAGTGAAAACGTTGAGTTTATAGAAGATACAGCTTTAAGGGTTGAAGGAGATAAGGGTAATTTTAAAGTTCATACTAAAAGCGGTAATGTTTATGAAGCAGATTACGTAGTGCTGGCTTCCGGATTCCATAAGTTCGAAATAGAATGTGAAGGAGCAGAAGTAATTGATAATCCCAAATCTCCCAAGCCCGGAAGAGTGATGATAAAACACGATGGAGATTACAAGGTAAGAGATGGTCTGTATGTTGCAGGATTACTTGCAGGATTAAGTTCTATGTATGCCGCGGCTGCCGGTAGCGGAGTTCAGGTTGCTATAAATATACTCTCCGAATGGGCAGGTAAGCCTATAGTAATACACGACGTTCTGCCCGATAAAGATTGAAAGGAACTGTAGCTTCTCTTCTTTTAAGCTTTCTATTTATTGCGTTAGTTTTTTACTTTCTACCTTTTCACCAACTAATACAAGACATTGAAAAAATAGATTTACTTATCTTCTTTTCAGCCTTTCTTTTGTATACACTTAGTCAAATTACGCGTAGTTTGAAGTGGAGTATTTTGTTAAGAATTCCCTTTAGGGAAAGTTTTTTTCTCAACTCTGCAAACTTATTTTTAAATAACATACTGCCTGCAAGGAGCGGTGAACTTAGCTGGTTTTATTACACTAAAAGGCTGGGTATAGAGCTCAGATACTCTTTCTGGGGTTTTATCGTAGGAAGAATTTACGACATGATGGGTTTACTTACAGTAGTTTTCTCCAGTTACCTCTGGATAAAATTCGGGATATCTCAAGCTTTATCTTTCTTAGTATTGATTATTATCCTTAGCCCTTTCTTTCAAAAGGTAATTTTCCTTATTCCGGAATTTTGGAAATTTAAAGAAATTAAAAATTTTCTATTCAAGGAATTTTCTCCAAAACTTTCATTCCTCCTTTTCTCTATATCGGTTATGTCCTTCTTTTTGAAAGCAGAGTCCACCTACTTAATAGTATATTCCGTATCGAATCTGGACCTATTTGTTTATATCCTGGGATTCTTAGGAGGAGAGCTTTCTTCGGTGCTTCCAATACACGGTTTTATGGGATATGGAACTTATGAAGCAGGTTTCCTCATTCCTTTAGAAATTACCGGCATTGAAATAAAGGAAGGATTAAAGATAGGATTCTTAACTCATAACTTTTTGCTCTTTTCTTCCACAATCTGGGGAATTTTATCTATACTTTATTTACAAATTTTTTCTCGTAAAGCTCCCTAACTTTTCTTCTTCCCCATTCTACCGCTTCGAGTATTTCTTCAACATTTTCAGGATCTCGGATATTTACTTCACTTAAAGTTTCTTCTATTAAATCAGCTATATCGAGAAAAGATATTTTTCTCTCGAGGAATAGGCTTACAGCTTCTTCATCGGCTCCGACAAGTACGGGAACATAGACTCCACCCATAAAACCTGCCCACTTTGCCAAGTCAATAGCTTTAAACCTGCTCGTATCTACTTTTTCGAAGTTAATGGGAGAAAGCTCTATTAAAGATACCTTCTTGAAAGGATATTTTTTTCTCTCTGGATAAAAAAGGGAATAGAGAATTGGTATCTTCATATCTGTCTGAGATGTATGCATTATGAAACTGTTGTCTTTTAGTTCAATAATCCCATGGACAACGCTCTGCGGGTGTATGACTACTTTTATTATATCCAGTGGAAGGTCGAAAAGGTAAGATGCTTCCAGCATTTCAAAACCTTTATTCATAAGCGTTGCAGAATCAACAGTTATTTTTGCTCCCATATTCCATCTGGGATGTTTTAGTGCTTCTTCTACACTTACATCTTTTAGTTCATCGAGAGATTTATCCTTAAAAGGTCCCCCCGAGGCAGTCAAATAAACGTACTTTATCTCACTTATTCTGTGGGCATTCAAAAGCTGAAAAAGGGCGTTGTGTTCACTATCTACGGGAATAACCTTATTCCTGTGTTTTTTAATAAACTCACCTAAGCATATGATCGATTCTTTATTGGAAGCCAGCAAAATTTTTCCATTTTTCAGTATTTCGTACGCAGGTTTTATCCCGTAAATTCCGGAAATTGCGTTCATCAATTTATCAGATTCAGAGATAATTGCCTTTAATCCCTCATCTCCGTGAAGATACGTAGACTCTTTCGGCAGTGCTTCAAGCCAATCCTTAGTAGGCTCCTGATAGGAAACTACATATTTTGGTTTATGCTTTTGAGCCTGCTGAAGAAGCTTATCCGATGTTCTATTTGCTAAAATTCCTACCAGCTCTATCTCTTCTTTGAACTTCTCGTAAACTTCAAGGGTTTGAGAGCCTATTGAACCGGTTGAACCCAGAATACCAAGTTTCATGACACAATTATATTAAAAGGTATCCTCGTCAAGAATCCATAGTTTGAAACACCATAGAGTAAACCGTAGAACAACAGTTTGGTGACACGATGGGTTCCAAACCTAGGGCTTTTGAATAAGTAACTATACCTTCTGCGGGAAAGGCTATTCCGTTTACCCCTGCGAGAACCGCGTACGCATCGAGTTTAATCCTTTCCGTTCCTGCCGGTCTTGCACACCCTATAACCACAGGAGCATTTTGAACCTGTTTTCTAGCGTAAAGTACTACCTCCGCAGTTTCTTCTGTCTTGGGAGGTGGAAGCAATTGAAATTTCGCTTTTCCATAATAGGGCATTATTACTACTAATACAAGGGCATCGGGACTGTATTTTGCTATCATATCTATTGCTCTGAACTCCCCTTTTATCTTTCCGTAGTGGAGCCCTATTATTACGTGTGGTACTATTCTGAGCCCCGCATCCTTGAGAAGTTTCAGAGAATGGTCGTAATCTTCCGTAGTTTTATGAGGGAGCTTGTAAACTTGAGCTATTGTATCGTTATCCCCTATTATGTCAAGCAGTACTGCATCAACCCCGGCATATTTTAAACCCTCAACGTATTTTTCGTCTACAAGACCCACATGACATGTAAGGAGAAAACCGAGTTCTTCCTTTAAGTATTTCATAGCGTCAAAGAAGTCCCAAAGGGGTACGTATCCGTTTTTATCGGAGCCTCCGGAGATTAAAACCCCTTCTATTCCCTTGGCTTTAAGCTCTTCTCCTACTTTCACGAGTTCTTCCGGAGTTATTGCGGGAATCATGTGCCACAAAATTTTTGATGCACAGTGATCGCACATAAGCTCACAGTTTCTTCCGGTAACCGATATATCTACAAATTTAGGAGGTGAATCTACCGAAAAATCTTCAACTTGGTAGTGTTTAAAGCCGGGAGAGTAAAAGAAAATTTTATTTCCAAAATTCCTTTTTCTTATTTCATAACCTTCAGAAAGTTTATCTACCAGTTCCTCTTTTAATTCAACATCAAGTTCCTCTATAGCATCAATAATATTCATTGTCTTGCTCCCAAAAGGGATATAAAAAGGAAAAGAAAGCGATTAACCGCACTTTACTCCTTTTTCTTGTACTATTGGTTGGAGAAGTTCCATAGCTTTAGCTGCATCTACAAGTTCAGCTTTTACGGCTTCAGGATCTGCAGGTTTTAACTTAACTATCCATCCTTGTCCGTAAGGGTCATCATTTGCAAGTGCGGGATTACCTCTAAGAGTTTCGTTAATTTCTACGATTTCACCTTCAAAAGGTGCGGGTACAGGTCCGACCCACTTTCCGCTTTCGATAGTAGCAACACTTTTGTCCTTCTTTACGGCTTTCCCCACTTTCTTAGGCGTGTAAGCAACAAGTCTTCCTGCTATGGCGGCGGCTACGGAAGTAAGCCCGATGGTAAAGGTTCCATCTCCCTCATCTTTAGCCCAGATAAAAGCATTCTTATCAGGGTTGATGTAATAGAGTCTATCCTCCGGAAGAGGACATCCGTTAACTTCTGCCATTTCACACCTCCCTTAAATTTATTCGAAGATTAAAAGGTAATAAGCTTATCTGCTATTATAGCCCTGATAGCAAACTCACTTGCCGGTACTATACCGTCAATTTCAGGTATCAGATCTTCTTCCGTAAGGCCTATTGAATCTACAGTTTGCTTACATAAGAGAAGCTTAACACCCGTAAGCTTAGCATCTTTCATAAAATCATAAACTGTTTTAGGCTTTTGTCTGTTTGCAGAGAAGCAGTTACCTTCCAAAGAAGGATATATTTTTTCAGCAACCCCCTTCTTTATAAGATTTGTACCATCCATATTGAAGAAAATTTCTACATCCATCTCTTGAGCGGCCATAAGAGTAGCTATATAAAAGGGAGTTGCACATCTCCAAGGAGTTTTTGGACCACTCGTCATCAGTATTACTATTTTCATTTCCTTTTCAAGCATTTGCCCTTACCCCTATTTATATTTCCATTAGCTTTTTTATTAAAAAAGCCCGCAAAAGCGGGCAGAGGCTTATGCAAGCCCAAGCTTTTTAAGTACAGGTAAAGGATCGGAGAGGTTATCTTTTAATTTTACATCATTAGCACTGTATCCGTCGATTTTGGTGTTTAACTTTACATCAACATTGGGATTATTTTGGACTTCCTCAATGAAAGACCCGAGAACCTGTTGAGGTTTCATTTTTCTCGGGATTAACGTGTGATAATCCTCAAGGATAGGCCTACCGCCAAGTTTCCCTTCTTTTTCAACCAAGATGGTAGGTATATCCAATTTTCCCAGAATTCTTG